>NZ_JAAUWS010000032.1:0-27991 GCF_014694465.1 Vibrio sp. S11_S32
AGAAGATGTTGAAGAATATATCCGGTATTACAACCATGAAAGGTTGCATACTACGCTTGGTGATTTAACGCCAATCGACTATGAAAAATTACAAAGTCAGGTGTCCTATTGGGCTTGACCAGAATAAAGTGATCATAATAACTGATAATGCATTGTGGTTTTTTTGGTAGTTTATTAAACAAAGACTTAATTCTGTTGCTCTCTGCTATTTCTGTTTTTAAGTTACCATCAATAAATATCTGATCGGTATCTTGCAACCAACGTAATACTGTTAGATATCGGCGTAAGCCGTTAGGTTTGAAATGAATAACAAGCTTTTCATAACTAGGAATTGTGTTCCAATTTTTATAGCAAGTAATAAAAAAAGGAAAGTGGTTTTGTGACTTGTAAAGTGTTGCATCCAAACCGGATTTATTCAAATACCAAAAAATAAAACGCTTATAACTGGTCTGTATTTCTTTTGATGAAAATGATTTGCAGTTACTTTGAAGTAAGCGAAACAATGACTGCCTTTTTGAACAAGTTGAACATATAGAGCCATAGCCCGATGGCATTTCATTTTCACATTTCGGGCAAATGGATAATAACGATGTATCACATTTTTTACATAAACGCTTTTCTTTATTATGCACCTTACGGTATCGCCCACAATTTGAGCAGGTAGCAAAACCATATTTACGAAAACATGAAATACATAGAAGTTCGTTATGTTCAGCTAATGGTGAACGACTAACACTATGAGAAAGTTTGTTACATTCAAAACATGATTTTTTTTCACGAAAATAGATATAGCAAGAGTTACAAACAGCTCCATAGCTTGTCATTTTACCTATCTTAAAAGAACCTGACTTTTTGCAACAATGAACACAATCAGTTAATTTTTCACAGCTTACACAGATGTTACTTCTCAGATGAATACGCTTCATTAATTGACATTGTTTACACGTTTTTTTGGGAAACCACTGAGGGTAACAATTACCACAATAAGGTTCACCGTCATACCTTCGTGTGATTTTTGATAGCTTTTCGCAAACAACACAATTACTTAACTTAGGTTTAAGTTCGATAGTTTTTTTCATCATTCTCAATTTTTAATTGTCGTTTTAGGCACTCCCATTTTCTACTAAGCATGCGGATAGATTGTGTGTTCTTTTTTATAACAGGTCTTTTATTGGGGACTGACTTACCAACTAACGCATATTTTATTATTGTTATCAGCTCTTCTGGATAATGTTCAAAGGCGAATGCTTTTTTTGTTATCTGACTTTTCCGTATTGCATTAATCAATGTGGCTTGTCTTAGATTCATAATTGAGACGGCATTTATTATTAAGTTTTCCCTTTCTTTTAGTGGTAGTAACTCAAAAGAAAGCCCTGTTTTAGGGATACATACTTCTGTAGAATTGATGCCTAATTGAGTTACGAATTTGGCTATAGCGTGAGTTGAATTTACTTGTGCAGCCCGTCGAAGTAGATTAATGAAGTACCGTAATATAGAAAAATAAGTATCAGAGTTAATATGCTGTCCTAAACCATAGCCAGTGTTGGTTTTAAAAACAGTATCAATAGTTTTTAGAGCGATTACTTGAGGTTGATTTAACTCTTTGGAATATAACGAGGTTAATGAGGTATTACAATTGTGACAATAATCAATAGATGTATGCGGAGGTGACAGGTGATGTGGTTGATATAAACTACCACACGTCATACATTTGTTGTTGAGTAGTACACCGTGTTTTAGGCAACCAAAATTCCATGCCAATCGCCATTCATTATGTAAGTATGGCGCTTCTGCTAAACAATAAGGGCAATAATATTGCCCTATATTATGGGTGCGATTACGTGAACCTCTAGGGATAATCCATTTGGTGTTACTTTGAAAGGAGCTACTTTTGTCATTAACCTTATCTAAAATGGAAAGTAAACATTGCTTTTGCAGTTTTACCGAACTATTTAGAGATAAAATAGTAATGTCGATATAAATATTTGGGTCAATTCGTTCAAGTCCACGATCTAAATCATATGTCCATAAGCGGTACTTATCCCAATAGAAACCGGTAAAAGTTAATGGCTTTGTACCACAGTCTAGTGCAGCACGGATAAACCACGAACTAATGCTTTCATTAGGGTGAACTTGTGTTTTTATCGTGTTTTTTCTTATCCTATAACTTTTCGTAGACCTTGCGTTGGTTGTACCCACGAGTTTTTCTCTATGATATCAAGTGTTATTTTCTCTGTGCCACTCATTATTGCATCAGTAGCACAAGCCGTTAATAATCGATGTATATTTCCCAAATTTCCACCGGAAATTGTGTGAATCTTAGTTGCTAGTATAGGGTCTTGTAAATTTGAGCATTCTTTTAATGGTAGTACACTTTGGAAATGGAACAATAATTGTTGGAATTCACTGTTAAGTTTCCAAATTGGCAATTCAGCCACATCAAAGCGACTAGCGTGTTGAGGATCTGTATGCAATACACGAACAGCATCACGAGTACCCACTCCGACTATTGGGATCTGCAATTCATTACATAACATTTTGATAGCGTTCATCACCTGACGTTGCAAGCGAGGCGTGCCAACAAGTAATGAATGAAATTCATCAATGATGAGCATTTTCACTTTATACTCTTTAAATAAATGGATTGTTTGATACCTAAGCATAACAACGCTATCTGTTGGCTTATAAGGAACATAAAATCGTTCAAGTAATGAGATGTAGAGTTCTTTCTCGTTTGCGCTTGGAGGGGCTTCTGCGAGGATAATAGGACGAACACCATCAGATTGACTATCTACATAAGATTGGCCGTATAAATCATAAAAATGCCTAATTAGTGTAGTCTTGCCATTATTTGAATCACCAATCAGCAAGAGATTAAACATTCTTGGTCGTTTTGGTTTGTTCATTAAAGATACAAGATTCTCTGTGATCTCTTTTGCTATGTTGTAACCCACCCAACGGGGTTCATCTAAAAAAGCGATGCGTTCTTCATTAGATGAAGTCATTAAGTGGATAAACTTATCGTGAATGTGTGTGTATAACGATCCCATTATTCAATATCCCCTAAACCGAATTCATTGACATTGAAAAGTAGTTCACTGGCCTCTAACGTTGGTTCAATTGCTTGAGGAGTTGTGTAGATGTTTGACTGACTTTTGTTGTGACATTTTTTACGTTGAGCTTGTCTTCGAGCTTTTTTTGTACGCTGTGCGGATTGAACAACGAGTTCACGCATTTCTGTTAAAGAGTCTAATACTTGTTGTTCATGCTTGAAGTCTTTACCTTGATTAGACATATATTGTCGAACTTGTTTGTACTCCCAAATACTCATATCAGGTAATGCTTGGTTTGCAAAAGGGATTGGAAAGTAACGTTTTAGATTGGGATCATAAAACCAAATACGACTGATGTTTCTTGGGTCACGCCTAAAAATAAATTTTTTATTTTTCCCTGTTTCATCTGAATCATTGATATACATATTTAAAGCAGAGTCGTAATAACGTAAACCATCAATGGTGACTCCATTATGTTGGATAGTGCGACTCATTCTTGGTAAGAAGTCTAATAATAGAGTTTGCTCATCCACTGGCATTTGTGGGTACCCACAGCCCGTGTGGTTTTCATCTCCAAATATGCCCAAGCTCCATTTTTGTACTGGAGACATGTTTAAAGTTGAATGAGTGCGTTTATGGTATACATTGACAATAAAATTAATAAACCATCTTTCAAATTCATCTAAGGTTATAACGGCTTCTGCCTCAGAATTATAATTATCTTTTTCTTTTACATTAGAGAAAGTCGTACCAGCTAAACTGTGAACTTCTTTCATAAATGTACCGATAACTCGTTCAATATGTCCTCCAAATTCAGGTCGACCTACTGGACGAAACTCTAATGCGATACCATGAGCTTCACAGGACTTTGCTAGGTCTAAAGAACGGAAATCTGAACCATTATCCACATGTATTTTATTGGGATAGCCAAAGACATTCCATTCCCCTTTTATATCGTGGTTTAGCAGCAGTTTTTCTTTCGGTAAAATACTACGGGCAATACACATAGCAACGGATGTAACCGAAGGTGCATCAAGTGATAAATAATACCCAGTGATCATGCGAGTATTAATATCCATTGCTAAAGTTAGAAATGGTCTGCCTATGGGTTTTCTATACTCGTTATCAACAATGATTAGATCGACGGGAGTATGATCAATTTGGATAACACTCAACGGATAGTCAGCATCCGGAAATGAGTTCGGTTTAGGGACAAATTTATTTTTCGCTTTTTCTCGTTGCCCTCGTTTACTCAGTCGCTCATGTTCAGATATTTGCAAAATGCGGTTACGGATAGTTCGTCGACTAGGGCAACTAATGCCTTCTATATTAGCGATGCGTTGTGTTTCTCTAATGGTTTGTTCTATCGTTGGACGTTGTTTGTGCAAGTAAAAGTTATTGAATACTTGAGACATTAACTTTTCTTGTTTTTCATCTAAACGAGAACTACCTGTTTGCCATCCACGCTTTTGGTCTATTAGACCAACAATCGAACCTATCGAATTATATGCTTGCAACCAGCGATACAGAGTTCGACTACTGACACCGACAGTATTTGCTCGTTGCTTTACAGCCGTGGGGTTGTATTGTTCAGCATTTAATAAAGGCTTTAGAGCTTCATATTTCTTCAAAGCTTTTTCCCAGTATTCATTACTAATAGCACTTAAATCAACAGAGATATCTTCACGCTCATTAATTTTCATATTTTCTAATTGATAAATGCTGGCGACTTTGCTTTTACGAGTGTGGAGATTACGAATCATTACTTGAGAGTGCTCATCTAAATATTCAACAAGTTCATATTGCTGTCCATCTTCACGATGAAGATAGATATTTCCTTTTTGTAAAACAATTCGTCCACGTTGTAATCGCCCATGTTCGCGTTGTTCTATAATGCCATTTTCAAGTGATTTATCATTCATAGTCATAGCTCCAGACTTCGGTGAACTCGTTTAGCGGATCAAACCAATTGCAAGTTAGCTGTTTGGTTGCGAGCAGGTGGTAAATAATTTGTAAGCCCTTTGCTTGATAGAGAGAACCTGTAAAAAATCGAGATAGTAGGTAATCAATAGTGGTGTTACCCATTAATTTAACTTGGAATAAAATGGCATCTATATCTGCTTGTTCATACTGCAATCGTTTGTAGCGCTGAATTGAGTTGATGTTTAATAGCGCAAAATGGTGAATTCTGTCTTCGTCATAGATGTGGAACACGAACTCATTCTGCTTACAAAAGGAGATCGCTGATTTCCATTTTTCTTTCCAGTCATGCCAATGTTTTTGCCACTTTGATTTTGGTTTAACTTCAACCAACATTGACTTTCTTCCATCATTAAAACGAATGAAAAAATCAGGGGTATAGGTATAACTAACCCCATTTTTAATAAATGGGATACGAGTTGGTTGAGATATGATTTCTTCAACTGATGGAAGATAGGTGAAGTAAATCAAAAAGTCTCGTTCCAAAGTTGATTCATAAGGAAGACTTGTGCCATTTTTAAATGGCAAATGACCTGACACGCTAAGTCGTGTAGGATTTATTTTTCTAACTTGTTGAAATGTTTTTTTTGTTTTCATAATAATTAGATGCTTATTTGTATCGGATTAAATTAATTGACACGTATTGGTATCTGTAGTGCCATTTATTAGTATTCATTAAGAGTAATAAACATAGTCAATAGGCTATTTTGCCATTCTCATTTTTATTAAGTATGACATCTATTTGTAACTTTCACAGCGGTTCGATCCCAAGGCCGGGCGAAATATCCTTAGCTCACAATGGCTTGCTTTTTTTAGATGAGATGCCGGAGTTTGATCGCAAAGTGCTCGACTCGCTGCGTGAGCCACTAGAATCCGGTGAAATTATTATCTCGCGTGCGGCCGGTAAAACCCGTTTTCCTGCTCGCTTTCAATTGGTTGGGGCGCTAAATCCAAGCCCAACCGGTTATTATGAAGGATCGCAATCACGCACGAATCCACAGTTGATCTTACGCTATTTAAGTCGTTTATCTGGGCCTTTGTTGGATCGCTTTGATATGTCGATAGAGATCCCATCATTGCCAAAAGGCACTTTGTCTCAAGGTGGCGATCGTGGTGAACCCACTGAAGTGATTAAGCAGCGAGTGTGGCAAGCGCGTCAAGTTATGTTAAAACGCAGCGGTAAGGTAAATGCTTTATTAGGCAGTCGCGAAATTGAGCATTATTGCGGATTAGAAAAACCAGACGCTGAGTTTTTAGAGCATGCTTTACATCAACTGGGGTTATCGGTGCGGGCTTATCACCGCATTTTGAAGGTCGCACGTACCATTGCGGATTTATCGGGTTGTGAGGCGATCGATAAATCTCATTTGGCCGAAGCATTAGGTTATCGCAATATGGATAGGTTGCTGAAACAGTTAAGTGCGCAGGCGGTGTGATGCCAAAGCATATTTGAAGTGACCTGGTATTAGGGGCTGTTGATCTTTCGTGGTTGTTTTTGCTGCTAATTGTTGGTTTTTTATACAAGGAAGAGGCTTTGTGGTGTAGCTGGCTACACGAAAAGCCGATGACGAAGTAGAAAAGACCAACAAACGCAGCCCGAAGGGTTCGGCTAAAAGCCTTTTATCTCGAACAAAATTTAATCACGAAAGATCAACTGCCCCTAGAACAACAAAAAACGGGCCACAATTAAGCCGCCCGTTTTTGTTGAATTAACCGTGATCTTTAATGGATTATTTTTTCAATAAGTAATCAATTAAGTCAAAAGCTTGGTCTACATTTTGGAAGTTTTTAAGTTCAACCAAATATTTACCATTCACAATGATGGCAGGTACACCGCTTAAGCCGGCATCGGTAAATGATTTATCGTAACGACGAACCATAGAGTCGATAGCGAAACTGTTAAACGTACCATCGAAGTCTTTAGCTGCAATGCCATTATCTAGGAAAAATTGACGTAATTCCGCCTCATTGCGAGGGGCGTTATTTTGTACATGGATACGATTAAACATCAATGGAACCAGTTTATCGTCAACCCCTAGAGAGACCATGGTAGCGTAACCTTTACTCATGGCTTGCCCCATATTGCCCCCCATAAAAGATACCGACATTTTTTGGAATTCAGCGCGACCTTCTACATGCTTCTTTAGTTGACCAATGATCGGCTCGAATGCATTACAGTGTGGGCAATAGAAAGAGAAAAACTCAGTGACTGTCGGTGACGATGAGTGGGCAGTATCTAAAACTTTATAGTTATCGCCTTCTTTAAAGCTGGCAGCATTAACGGTAAAGCTCAGCATTAAAGCCGCAACAAGGGTAAATATTTTCTTCATGAGATCATGAACTCCATTTAATAGAAATATTGATAAATAAGTACGCTTACCATTGTGGAGTGAGCGATATTGTCGGTTCTTGCAGTGCTGCGATTTGTTCCTTAAAGCCGAGCACTTGGTTTTCCCAGTATTTTGCATCGTTAAACCATGGAAAAGCAATTGGAAAAGCCGGATCTTGCCAACGTTTTGCCAACCAAGCTATGTAATGCACCATTCTAAGACCTCGTAAGGGCTCAATTAATTTCAGCTGACGGTTATCAAAGTCGCAATATTCGGAATACGCTTCTAATATGACATCGAGTTGCATGGTTTTATCCGCTCGGTCGCCATTAAGCAGCATCCAGATATCTTGTATCGCAGGACCATTTCTAGCGTCATCCAAATCAACAAACATTGGACCATCGCGCCATAGTATATTACCCGGGTGGCAATCACCATGCAGGCGAATTATGTCACTAGGTGTTTCCCACTGTTGTTCGAGTTGCGCGATCAATACGTCGAGATCATGAAAAAAACTCTTTTCTAAATAAGATGGAATAAAGCTGCTGTTACTTAGTAATTGGCGTGGTTGATATAAATATTCATCCAAACTCATACTTGGACGCTGAATAAAAGGTTTGGCTTTAGCCACTTGATGGATCCGGCCTAAAAATCGACCGACCCATTCGCTTTGATCTAAGTTATCAACCTCAAATTGACGCCCACCTACGCTAGGAAATAGCACAAAACTGTACCCTTTGTAGTGGTGTAGCGTATGACCATTAATTTTGCATGGCGCGACTACGGGAATATCGTGCTCCATCAAATCTTGGCTAAATTGATGTTCTTCTAAGATCTGAGCATCCGACCAACGTTGTGGACGATAAAACTTCACCACAAAGCGTTTTTTATCTTCATCAACAAATTGATAGACGCGGTTTTCATAGCTATTGAGTGCCAATAACCCTGACTCAGCTCGCACGCCAATACTTTCAAGGGCGTACCACATCAGATCAGGAGTTAAAGATTCAAAGTTAAACAAGGGTGCATCCGGTGAAGCATGAGACTGTGACATAAAATAAAGGACTTATTGCTAAGCCCTTCCTTGTTGATATATTCTCTGTCGCTGCTAATGATAGAAGCCCCTAGAGCTTTTTAATGAAGCGACTCTCGACAGGTAAGCTAAATTGTTCACTGTCGGTCAGTATAAACTCAAATTTAATAATAGGTGAATTCAATTCGTCTGGGCTGACTGCCAAACTGATCGGCTGGCTAATCAGCTCGCCAGGTGGCACGGTGATTTTTTGCGAACCATACCATTTCACATTGGTCAGCCCTTTTACATCAATATGATAGGTTTGGCGTTGTTGAGTTTTATTTAATATTTTCAGAGTATATGTATTTTCAATCCAACCACTGTTATCAACTCGATACATCTGGCTACGATCGCGTAATACACTCATATTAACCGGATCGACTCCCACCACTTGAGTAACAAATAACGCCATCATCAAGGTTAATGCAATACCATAACCAATCAGCTTTGGCCGCATCACCTTGGTTTTATTGCCTGCTAACTTGTGTTCGGTGGTATAGCTGATTAGGCCCTTTTCATAACCCATGCGATCCATAGTTTGGTCACAAGCATCGATGCAAGCGCCACAGTTGATACATTCGTACTGCAAACCGTTACGGATATCGATTCCAGTCGGGCATACTTGTACGCACAAATTACAATCAATACAGTCACCTAAACCGGCAGGTTTGATTTCAGCTTTACGTGAGCGTGGGCCTCGGGTTTCGCCGCGTTTAGTATCGTAACCAACAATAAAGGTGTCTTTATCAAACATCGCCGATTGAAAACGCGCATAGGGACACATGTGCAAACACATAATGGAGCGCATCCAGCCTGCATTACCATAAGTACAAGCGGCGAAAAACCAAACCCAAAAAGCAGGCCAAAAGTTTAGTTCAAAGGTGACGAACTCAACGGTTAACGTTTTAACCGGCACAAAATAGGCCACAAAAGTGATACCGGTGAGAATGGCTATTATCCACCATGCAATATGTTTAATGGTTTTACGTAACAATAAATTTTTAGAGTATTTGTTGTTGTCTTGTTTACGGCGTTTATTGGCCGGGCCTTCAAGCTTTTCTTCAAACCAAATATACATAAAGGTCCATACGGTTTGCGGACACAAGTAGCCACACCACACCCGACCTAGAAAGGTGGTTAAGAAGAATAAGCCAAAGGCAGAGATCATAAAAATGATGGCAAGTAAGGTCAGGTCTTGCGGGAAGAAAGTCGAGCCAAAAAATTGAAATTGTTGCTTAGCAAGATCAAATAAAATCGCTTGCTGACCGTTATAAGATATCCACGGGATCGCGGCAAATAATACCAGTAAAAACCACCCCCCATAGCGGCGCATTTTTTGAAATACCCCTTGGCTTTTGCGCACGTAAATTTTACCGTTAGCATCACGATTGGTTTGGGGGGTAATGATTTTGACATCAATTTTATCTTGGCTCATGCGACTTCCTTGTTACCTAGCTTGATGCGTTTTTAGTGTAATGCCAGAAATTTAAGGATCTATCAAAATAGATCCAATATTAAATCGAAGGGGTATTAAATCTTAATATCCACGGTTGTGTGCCACAGTATACAAGAGCTAGTGATCTTAAGTCGCTATGCGGTTCAAGCTTTCAACACAAATATTACATAGAGGTAACAAAAAAGCCAAGTCGATAAACTTGGCTTTTTTCAACGAGAGTCGCGAGCTAAATCCGGTTCGAATTCTTTTTAGTGAACATGCTGCGAGAAGTAAGACGAGGTTATTATTTAATAATACCGCGAGCTTTTAATAAGGCAGTTTTAAAATCATCTTCTTGGTCTTTAGCAAGGCCTGGGATCATTTCATCTTTAGTGCTGTTGCGCATTTTAAGGTGGTAAATCAATACGTCATCAGTCAGATCTTGTAGAGGGCCGGTGTAGCCCGCTTCTTGGCAAAGCTTTGTAATAAATTCAATCAAGTTAAGATCGGGATCTTTTTGCCACTCTGGGTGTAATAATTCAATTAGTTCGTTAACGCGATGGCATTTCATGGGTTTCTCCACAGAAAAATTCAGGGTGTTCGCTATGATAGCAATTATTATGATAAGGCGAAGTGGTTTTTCTACTTGGATGGGCGATATTTTTAGTGGCAATAAAAAGCGCAGCATTGAAATGAATGCTACGCTAATTCGATAAAGTTCAGGTTAATGAACTTAGTGTTTATTGCTCGGTCTTATTTTTAGCTGGAGTCTCTGTTTTTTTGCTTACTGGCGCTGCCACAAAACATTGGCGACGACGAGAAGCTGAACCATGACAAGAATAAGCACGAGTTGCTACTGGGCGCATAAATAACTACCTATAAAATGCACATCCATGGCCACAAACCATCAGATCCAATCTTGATGACTTTAAATTATTCGACATCGAACAAGTTTTCGACTGTTGATAAGTATAAACGTGTATTATTCGATTAGCGATTACAATTTAGTCAATAGATAAAAATTTGACATGAATTTGAAAAATGACAAGGAGGGAAGATGTCTTTTTTTAAGAAAACCTTAGCCACATTTGGGATTGGTTCGGCCAAAGTCGATACGGTACTCAAACAAGATGCCGCTTTTCCGGGTCAAAAACTGATGTTAGATGTTTATGTCTATGGTGGTGCGACAGAGCAGGCGATTGACAATATTGATCTTAAATTATGTTGTCGTTATCGCAAGCCAATGAAAACCAAAGAAGGTCAGGAAGTCAGTCATTCTACTGTGCCAGCGACCCATGTGTTGGCATCTTGGTCTCTACCATATTCCTTTTCGATTGAACCGCATCAAGAGCGAGTGTTCCCTGTTGAGTTAGATATACCTTGGAATACGCCGGTCACGCTGGGTGATGCAAAAGTTTGGTTGGAAACAGGCTTAGATATTGCGATGGCAAGCGATCCCACCGATAAAGATGAAGTGACGATTCGCCCGGATCCGCTTGAAGATAGTATCTTTACCGCACTCGAAAATGCAGGGCTACGAATTCGCCAAGTGGAGTGTGAATTCGTTAAAGGTTTTGAATTACCGTTTGTACAAGAGTTTGAATTTGTGCCTGTACATGGTGAGTTTCATGGTCGGTGGCGTGAATTAGAGATTGTGACTTATCGCGATGAAAATGAATTAAAAATCTGGCTGGATGTTGATCGTCAAAAACAAGGTTTAGGCGGTATGCTATCCAGTTTTATTGGCAGTAACAAACTTAAGCGCGAAATGACATTATCCGCCGATACGCCACCAGAAGAGGCGGGGGCAAAAGTGTTGGCATTTTTAGACCAAACTACCTAATAATCGTTATTAGTGGTTGATCTAATGATGGAGATTAATATCACCAAACCACCAGCATGATTAAAAAATGACACATTTAGCTTACACCTGTAAGCTGAATGTGTGAGAATACTGACCTATATTATGTTGTTAGTTAAGGTGGGTAGCATGCAAGCATTAGAATATTCCAAACAAGAAGAACTCGCCAATAGTCTCAGTCATGGCCTAGGAGTGATATTTGGCTTGGCAGCCTTAGTGTTACTGCTACAAAAAGCTTCACATTTTCATGCAGATACGCTTACCTTCGTGAGTATGAGTATTTATGCCTCTAGTGTGATTTTGCTATTTTTAGCTTCTACCTTATACCATTCAATAGAATATCTTCCCGCCAAACGTTGGCTTAAAACCTTTGATCACAGTGCTATTTATCTACTTATTGCTGGCAGTTATACCCCATTCTTGTTAGTTGGGCTGAGAACCGATCTCGCTTATGGTTTGATGGCAGTGATTTGGGTAATTGCGCTACTTGGCGTGATCATGAAGTTAATGTTTGTCTATCGGTTTGAATCTTTTTCTTTGATCAGTTACCTAGTGATGGGCTGGTTATCTTTGGTGGTGATTTATCAACTGGTGACTCATTTGGATATTGGCGCCACCATTTGGCTGGTGGCGGGCGGGGCTTTGTATTCGCTTGGGGTGATTTTTTATGCCAATAATCGTATTCCGTATAACCATGCTATTTGGCACTTATTTGTACTAGCAGGTTGCGTGTGTCATTTCATCAGTATCTATTTTTATGTGCAGCCGGTTTAGCTCGCTGAATGAATGTAGTCAGCAAAGCGGCAGTTTCAAGTAAGGTGGATATAGTTAAAGATGGGTATATTAAAGATGGAAAGCTAAGTGCGCCAGAAAGCGGGGAAAAACAGTACTAACACCGTCAAAATCTCCAAACGCCCCATCAACATACCAAAGCTTAATAACCATTTTGCTGCATCCGGTAAGGTTGAAAAGTTACCACTTGGGCCAATGATGGGTCCCATGCCAGGTCCGACATTCGCTACAGCCGTCATTGAACCAGTAATACTGGTGATCGGATCAAGCCCCAATGCGCTTAAACACCCAGCAATAAAAATAATGGTAAACAAGAAGGTTAAAACAAATGCCACCACTGAACGTACGATATCATCATTAACTGGGCGTTGATTATAGCGTTGAACAAACACCCCTGAAGGATGGATTAAACGCATCATTTGTTTGTTTAATAAGGTGGCGGCAATTTGGAAGCGGAAGATTTTGATCCCACCTGCGGTAGAGCCCGAGCAAGCACCAACGATCATCACAAAAGCAAACACTACAGAAGGTAATGCTCCCCAGTGGGTAAAGTCATCTAAACCAAATCCAGTGGTGGTTACCACCGAGATAATATTAAACGTTGCCACTCGTATTGCATCGATAAAACTGTAGTGATCTTTAAGCGTCATCCAAATCGCGACGATTAAGCTAGAAGTGAGTACCAAATAAGCAAAACCTCGTACTTGGGCATCCATCAATAAGGCTTTGGGGTTTCTTTTGCGTAAGGCGGTGATAAATAATAAAAATGGTAACCCACCTAAGAACATAAATAATGATGCTACCCAATGAGTGCCATGCGAGAAATTATTCATTGAACTATCGTGAGTGGCATAGCCACCAGTCGAAAGGGTAGTGAAGGCATGGTTGATGGCATCAAACCATCCCATTCCTGTATACCAAAAGCCCAAGATGCAAAGAAAAGTGAGAATGACATAAACTTGCACAATATTTTTGGCGACGTTTTTTGCTCTGGGGCTGCTTTTATCCGACCAATCAGAAGATTCAGTTTGGAACAGTTTCATCCCACCGACATTGAGCATTGGTAAAATAGCCACCGCCATGACAATAAATCCGACACCACCTAACCATTGCAGAGTTGAGCGCCATAATAAAATGCTTGGCGCCATATCATCTAGGCCACTCAATACCGTAGAGCCGGTGGTGGTAATGCCTGACATGGTTTCAAAATAAGCATCGGTGAAACTGATATGGTTAATAAAGACAAAAGGCAGCGCAGCAAAGGCGCTGGCAATGGTCCAGACTAAGGTGGTGAGTAAAAACATATCACGTACCCCAAGTCGAAAGTTGGCGGTACGACCTAAAGAAAGTAGCAACAGAGAGACTAGATGAGTAATGATCACCGCTTGGCCAAATTCAATGAAACCATCGGTTCCGGTAAAAAAGGCCATTAAGGTTGGAATGTACATAAATAAGGCTATTTTGGAGAGCACCAGTCCGAGTACAAATAATATTGGGCGATAATTAACCACGGTATAGTTCAGGCCTTGTTATAAAAAGAATGGACTAGGTTGGAACAATCTTTCCACATCGGACACGTATTTTTTATCCACTAAGAACATCACCACATGATCATCTTGTTCTATCATGGTCCGGTCATGGGCAATTAAGACTTCTTCGCCACGAACGATAGCGCCAATGGTGGTACCCGGTGGCAATTTGATATCACTGATGGCTTTGCCCACTACTTTTGAGGTGGTTTCATCACCATGAGCAATCGCTTCAATCGCTTCGGCTGCACCGCGGCGTAGAGACGAGACATTAACAATATCGGCGCGACGTACATGGGTTAAGAGTGCAGAAATGGTGGCTTGTTGTGGTGAAATCGCCACATCAATCACGCCTCCTTGCACTAAGTCGACATAAGCACTGCGCTGGATAAGCACCATCACTTTCTTGGCACCTAAGCGTTTGGCCAGCATTGCCGACATGATATTGGTTTCATCTTCATTGGTGAGCGCAATAAACACATCCACTTGATCGATGTTTTCTTCATTAAGTAATTCTTGATCGGCAGCATCACCACAAAATACGATGGTATTTTCAAGCTCTTCTGATAGCTGTTCTGCGCGCTGATAACTGCGCTCGATCAGTTTGACGCTGTAATCTTTTTCTAAACGTTTAGCCAGGCTAGAACCGATATTACCGCCCCCGACAATCATAATACGGCGGTAGTTTTTCTCCAGTCGTTGCAGTTCACTCATCACTGCGCGGATATGATTACTGGCCGCCACAAAGAATACTTCATCATCGGCTTCAATAATGGTGGTGCCTTGTGGACGAATAGGACGACCTTGACGGAAAATAGCCGCCACGCGAGTATCAATGTGTGGCATGTGTTCACGTAGTGCTGATAATGCGTTACCCACCAATGGCCCACCGTAATAAGCTTTTACCGCCACTAAGCTTACCTTGCTGTCAGCAAAACTGACCACTTGCAAAGCGCCGGGATATTGAATTAAACGTTCAATATAACTGGTCACTAACTCTTCCGGTGCGATTAAATGATCAACAGGAATTGCACCTGATTGGAATAAGGTATCTTTTTCGGCTAGATATTCTGGCGAACGAATACGAGCAATTCGGCTTGGGGTATTAAATAAGGTAAACGCCACTTGGCAAGCCGCCATATTGGTTTCGTCAGAGTTGGTGACGGCGACCAACATATCGGCATCTTGCGCCCCAGCTTCGCGCAAAGTATCGGGGTGGCTGGCATAACCATTAACTACACGTAAGTCGTATTTATCTTGCAGCTCACGCAGGCGATCGGTATTGCGATCGACCACAGTGATGTCGTTATTTTCGCCTACTAAGTTTTCAGCTAAAGTGCCGCCTACTTGGCCAGCTCCAAGAATAATGATTTTCATAACGTGCGTTTACCTGTTTTGCGCTCAACCTTGAGCTCGTATCAATATCAATTGTTAGCGATAAGCTTATGCTTTGCGCAATACCGCGTAATAGAAGCCATCCATATCTTCTTCACCCGGTAGAATTTGACGGCCTGGATTCTCAACCTCCGAGCCAATTAACTGCGCATCACTGGTGCGCTGTAAGAAGGCACTCACTTGCTGACAGTTTTCTTGTGGGGTGATTGAGCAAGTGGCATACACTAAGGTGCCACCGACTTTAAGTTGACGCCACATTGCATCAAATATTTCACTTTGTAATTCGGCCAATGCTTCAATATCGGTGGCGCGACGCAACCATTTAATATCAGGGTGACGACGAATAACGCCGGTCGCCGAACAAGGAGCATCAAGTAAGATACGGTCAAATTTATTGCCGCTCCACCACTCTTCGGGATAGCGTGCATCGCCACAAATTACATCGGCACGTAACTGCAGACGTTGCAGGTTATCGTAAACGCGATCTAAGCGGTTGACGTCGCAATCAATCGCCACTACTTCGGTATTTTCAGTATGCTCGAGAATATGCGCAGTTTTACCACCTGGTGCGGCGCAACAATCTAAGATCAGCTCACCATCTTGAGGTTGTAAGAAGTTAACTGATAATTGAGCGGCGGCATCTTGTACTGATACCCAACCTTGGCTAAAGCCTGGCAGTAAAGTGACATCACAAGGTGAGGCCAGTTTGATGGCATCATCTGCTTCAGAGTGAAGGGTGTATTCAATCGCTTCGCTATCAAGCAGTTCAAGGTATTGCTCACGCGTATGGTGCTTGCGGTTGACGCGTAACCACATTGGCGCTTTGCTGTTGTTGGCTTCAATTAGCTGCTCCCATTGTTGTGGGTAGCTTTCTTGCAGTAATTTCAATAACCAACCTGGGTGACCATATTTACCCGCATTGTGGCTGACGGCTTTTTCATCTAACGCTTCTTGATCGCGTAAATAACTGCGTAACACTGCATTGATTAAACCACTTAAGCTTGGACCGCGTAGAGTTTTTGTTGCTTCAACTGTTTCAGCAACTGCGGCGTGAGAAGGAATACGCATAAAGCTAAGCTGATAAATTCCGACCAAAATAAGGTGGTGGAAAACGCGCTTTTTGCCGGTTAATGGTTTATCCATCAATTCATTGGCGATTGACTCTAAACGCGGTAGGTAGCGTAGTGCGCCGTAACAAATTTCTTGTAGCAGAGCATGATCACGCGGCTTAATGGTTTTTTGAGCGGCAGGTAACGCGTGTGAAAGTGAGTGGCCTTTATCGACAACTTGAAATAGAGCATTAGCAGCAGCTGCGCGAACATTCATGAGATATACCGAAATTTATAGAAAAAGAGTAGAAGGCTGCGCAATAGCTTTGAGCACGCCTAAGTAAATGTCATTATTGATCGTTCAAATCAACAAAGCTGTGAGCCAACTTCAAACCAACTGGCTCGGGAGTTAAGAATATCTTGTACTGACATCGCTTTTTTACCCGGCACTTGCAGTTGCTCTAAAATCAGCACATCGTTAGCTGTGGCGATATAGATACCGGTTTTATCCGCTTGGATAATTTGTCCTGGTGTGTGCTGACTATTTGCGCTTGATGCAGTAACTCGCGATTGCCACACCTTGATGTTGTGCTGTTTGACTTGATTTTCTTTACTATCATTCTCTTCAATAGAAAAAAAACTCATAGGCCAAGGGTTAAAAGCACGCACGCAACGCTCAATATGCTCAGCATCATCATGCCAGTTAATTTTGGCTTCTTCTTTACTGAGTTTTTTAGCGTAATTTGCGTGCTCATCATTTTGTTTTATTGGCGAAATTTGACCAGTAGCAATATCGCTTAAGCAATCTATTAAGGCGGTTGGCCCTAACTGAGCTAACTTGTCGTACATGGAAGCACTGGTATCGGTATCTTCAATTGGCAAAGTGGCAACGGACAGCATATCGCCAGTATCGAGGCCAAGATCCATTTGCATAATGGTCACGCCGGTTTGCTCATCACCAGCCCAAATAGAACGCTGGATTGGAGCCGCACCGCGCCAACGTGGCAAAATAGAACCATGGACGTTAATGCAACCTAAACGTGGGGTATCTAACACCACTTGAGGGAGCAATAAGCCATAAGCGACTACGACCATTAAATCGGCATTGAGATCTTTTAGTTGTTGCTTGGCATCATCAGATTTAAAGTTTTCTGGTTGCAGCACTGTAATATCATGCTCTAGCGCGAGCGATTTTACTGGGCTGGCCGTTAGTTTTTTACCACGACCGGCTGGGCGATCTGGCTGGGTATAAACCGCAATAATCTCATGCTCCGAAGACAACAACGCCGCCAAGTGACGGGCGGCGAAATCCGGAGTACCTGCAAAGACAATTCTTAAAGACTGACTCAAGCTAGTGTTCCTTTTATTAATTGGTCGTGCTGTGGTTACTTATCTTGTTTCTCGTTAAAGCGTTTTATTTTAGTGAGCTTATCTTGAATACGCTTACGCTTTAATGGCGAGAGATAATCAACAAATAACTTACCTTTTAAATGGTCAAGTTCATGTTGAACACAAATCGCTAATAAATCATCAGCTTCAAAAGTGAATTCTTCACCTTCGCGATTTAATGCTTTTACCGTGACTTCCGCCGAGCGTGGCACTAAACCGCGCGCGCCAGGAACCGATAGGCAGCCTTCTTCAATGCCATCGTCACCGCTTTTGGCGATAATTTCTGGATTGATAAGCACCATAGGTTGATCGCGTTCATCAGAAACATCGATCACCACAATACGCTGATGAAAATCAACTTGAGTTGCCGCAAGGCCGATACCCTCTTCAACATACATGGTTTCAATCATGTCATCGATGAACGTTTGCAGCTCTGGGGTGACTTTTTCAACCGGCTTCGCAACGGTGCGAAGGCGATCATCTGGGAATGTTAACACTTGTAATACTGACATATACACTCGAAATATTGAACTGTGCCGAAAACAGCTTAAACCTTATGGGTGCAATTCTAGACATTTTACAAGCTAAATGACAGCATCGAATGACATTAAGGGACAATATTTCGACCAAGGAAAGAAGGGTCATGCCAAAAACTATGCGTTTTATACTTCAATTATTTGCTTTTATCGTGGTTAGCTTCTCTGTGGTTGCCGCCACAACCACCCAAAAACCGCTGTCATTAAAAGAAGGGGCACCACAAACTTACACTGTGAAAAAAGGGGATACTTTATGGGATATTTCCGAGTTATTTTTAGATAGTCCATGGTTGTGGCCAAGATTGTGGCAAGTCAATCCAGATATTAATAACCCTCACTTGATTTACCCTGGTGACAAATTGACTCTGACTTGGGTGAATGGTCAGCCGTTATTAAGCTTAAAACCAATGAAAAAAATTGGCCCTCAAGTACGCAAACAAGACAAAGTTGCTATTTCTGCCTTAAAAGATGGGCTCGTTGTTCCTTATTTAAAGTCTGATCAATTATTAACGGAAGACGATAAGCAAGTTGCCACCCGAGTGCTAGGCACCAGTGAGGGGCGTAAGTTCTTAAGTGCCAATGAGCGTATTTATATCGATGCTAGTGCCACCAATGAAAAATGGTCTATCTATCGCATCGTGGAAGAATATGATCGTAGTGGTGATGATGTAAAAGCGAGTGCCTTCTCTTTGCGCATTGTGGCAGACGCTGAATTAAAAGAAAAATCAGCTAAGTACAGCGGTTTGCAAGTGACTAAGCAGTATCAAGAAATAAAGCTTAATGATATTGCATTGCCAGTTTTTGGTGAGGATTTAACTCTATCGACTGTATTTGAGCCAACACCAGCCCCTGTGGGTTTAGTGGCTAACGTTAAAGGTTCAATGGATAACCATGCCTTTATGTCTGTCAATCAAGTTGTGATCATTGACCGCGGCAGTGATGATGGCTTAGTGCAAGGTAGCATGTTCAATTTGGCTAAATTTGGCTCGGTGGTATATGGCAAAAAAGGTGAGTATTACTATGAAGATGGTAAGCTCTTTAATAGTGGTAAGCGCATTGATTTACCGCCTGTGACCATAGGTGAAATGGTGGTTATTCGTCCTTATGCTAAATTTAGTTTGGCGTTAATTACTCAAAGTGATGAGCCTATCAAAGAAGATAGCATTGCGGTTTCGCCTGCTGCCAATGATCCGTCTGCATTACCGATAGTGAATAAAAATAATGATGATACAACGGTTAACGATCCATCGTAATGACTGAATCTCAACTGGCAGCATGGTTGATTTTAAGTTTTACACCTCAATTAGGCGGGGTCAGTTTGTCTCGCCTATTGAGGATAGATTCACCAGAGAATATTGTGGCGTACAATACGCTCGAATTACAAAATTTAAAATTAAAGCCCGCTCAAATCCAATTTATTCAACAGCAATCTCACCCCGAGGTTGATGCTTGCCTCACTTGGTATCAAGCGCAAGGTAATCATATTATCACTCCGCTTGATCAGACTTACCCTCCGTTATTGCTACAAATGTCCTCTCACCCGCCGGTATTATTCGTCAAAGGTAATATTGATGCGTTAATTCATCCACAAATCGCAATGGTTGGTAGTCGTAATGCCAGTATGGATGGCTTGCGCGCTGCGCGTGAGTTTGGGTACCAATTAGCTGAGCATGGCTTGACGGTGACCAGTGGCTTAGCATTAGGCATTGATGGTCATGCTCACGATGGTGCATTGCAAGCCAAGGGAGAGACGGTTGCGGTGCTGGGTTCTGGTGTTGACCAAATCTATCCCGCGCGTCATAAAGGTTTAGCGCAACGCATTTTAGAATCCGAAGGCGCTTTGGTGTCAGAGTTTCGGCCTGATACCAAGCCTCGCGCTGAATACTTTCCTCGTCGTAACCGTATTGTCAGCGGTTTATCATTTGGGGTGTTAGTGGTGGAGGCGGCGGAGCGTAGTGGTTCGCTTATCACTGCTCGTTATGCGTTAGAGCAAAATCGAGAGGTGTTTGCCTTACCAGGATCGATTTATCAAGCCGGTCACGCTGGCAGTAATGGATTGATCCAACAGGGCGCGAGTTTAGTGTGTTCAGCGCAAGATATTATTGATGAAATCCAACCACAACTAGACCGGTCATCTATCATAACGACCCCGACGCAACCAAGCTTTGCTTTTGAGATTGAAAAGGAAAGCTCCTGCGAAAATACTCTCAGCGGATCATTGCCATTTGCCGAACTGTTAGCTAACGTAGGAAATGAACCAACCCCAGTTGATATTTTGGCTCAAAGGACCCATATACCAGTACACGAAGTGATGATGCAAATACTGGAGCTCGAATTGAGTGGTTATGTTGCATCTGTCCCTGGGGGTTATATCCTTAATAGTAGACCCAAATAAGTTCTGTAAGCGGAGGGTAAAGCTATGATGGACATTCTGATGTATTTGTTTGAAACCTATATTCATAGCGATGCAGACTTAACTATCGATCAAGATGAACTTGAAGATGAGTTACTACGCGCAGGGTTTCACCAACAAGAAATTTATAAAGCGCTACATTGGTTAGAGGGCTTAGCGGCACTGCAGCAAGCAGATGGCGCGAAAATCGCTACTAGTTCAGCGTTATCGATCCGTATTTACACGCCTGAAGAAATGTTACGTATTGATGTTATTTGCCGAGGCTTTATCTTGTTCCTCGAGCAAGTCAAAGTGTTAACCACAGAAACGCGTGAAATGGTTATCGATCGGGTGATGGGGTTAGAGACGCAAGAATTTATTTTAGATGACCTGAAGTGGGTGATCTTAATGGTGTTGTTTAACGTACCCGGTAATGAAAGTGCGTACACGCAAATGGAAGAACTACTGGCATCTTCTGAACAAGGTGTTCTTCATTAAACTCTTCATTCATGCACTTATCACATCACTGCAATATTAATTATCTTGAGTTAAGTATGAGTAGTAAAATCGACACGCAACTATTTTCTAATCATGAGCATGGGTTAGAGCACGAGGTATGCCCACAATGTGGCGATACCCTGCAAGGCGAATTGCACTTGCGTCATGGTAAGCATGGTCCTTTTCTTGGTTGTAAACAATATCCACAATGTGACTACATTCGGCCATTGCATCAAAATGATGGCCATATTGTTAAAGAATTAGGGGTTGCTTGCCCTGAATGTGCCCAGAAAGAAGATGCCGCCTTGCAAGGTGAGTTGGTGTTGCGTCAAGGTCGCTATGGTATGTTTATTGGGTGCAGTCGGTTTCCGCAGTGTCATCATATTGCTTCGATGGATCAACCCGAGCCTAATCAAGCGCCTCAAGCCAATATTCCGTGTCCTGAATGTTTGCAAAGCCACGCGACGGCCAAAGATGCAGGCAATTTGGTGGAACGCCAATCTCGCTATGGTAAAAGCTTTTATGCTTGTAATGCTTATCCGAAATGCAAATTCTCGATCAATTTACCGCCTGTGATCGGCAGTTGTGAGCAATGTGGCTTTCCTTTGCTGGTGGAAAAAAAACTCGCTTCAGGGGTTAAAATTCTGTGCGCTAATCGTAAGTGTCAGCATCAGCAATCGTAATTCTAATAGCAACAACAAACTTAAATTCGATAAAATAAAAAAGACCCACTTTAATTAAGTGGGTCTTTAAGCTTTTATATTTTGAGTGTTAATACTAGGGGCTGTTGATCTTTCGTGATTAAATTTTGTTCGAGATAAAAGCCTTTAAATCGAGGCAAGTCGATTGAAGCCTAGTTATTCTAAGTAAATGAGACTTAACGAAGAGTAAAAGGCTTTTAGCCGAACCCTTCGGGCTGCGTTTGTTGGTCTTTTCTACTTCGTCATCGGCTTTTCGTGTAGCCAGCTACACCACAAAGCCTCTTTCTTGTATAAAAACCCAGTAATTCGCAGCAAAAACAACCACGAAAGATCAACAGCCCCTAGCAAGCTTCCTAACCCTATTATCCATTCCGAAAAAGCGTTTAAACCATCCGTGGGCACTTGGAAAAGTGCATCCATGCACTTTTGACACTTTTCTCCATGAATAATATGCTTAGAAAATATCATCTTGAAACGGTATAGCTTGAATCACCTTAAACTCACAACTGGTTGATATGCTGTTTGAGTTGTGGAAATTGAGCTTCATCTAATACCTTAATTAAGGTTTTTAATGCTTGGCATAATTCAGCATGACTGTTGCCACATACATTAATGTGACCCATTTTACGCCCGGTACGCTTTTCTTTGCCATACCAGTGAATATGACAATTTGGCATTGCCAGCACTTCTTTCGGTAGCGAATCTTGACCTAAAATATTGATCATCGCGGCGTGGCGGATCGCTTGAGTGCTCCCCAGTGGCATATCGCACACAGCTCGCAAATGGTTTTCAAATTGACACACTTCTGCGCCTTGTTGAGTCCAGTGACCTGAATTGTGCACCCGTGGGGCAATTTCATTGACCAATAATGTGCCATCTAAATCAAAGAACTCAATCGCCAATACCCCAACGTAATCTAGTTGCTGTGCAATCGCACTGAACATCTGCTGCGCTTGTTGTTGCAGTTTAGGCTCATCAATCGCAGTGGATAAACTTAACACGCCATCGACATGAACATTCTCGGCTAATGGGTAAACGGCAATCTCACCATTGGCGCGACGAGCCCCGACCAATGATACTTCACGCTGAAACGGAACAAATTCTTCAGCCACAATCGCTTGATGTTTGGTTGCGGTTAAGCTTTGCTGCATTTCATGCCAAGTAGCATCAATATCTGTCGTCTCTTTTAAACGCCATTGTCCTTTGCCATCGTAACCACCTAGTGCGGTTTTCAATACCATAGGCAAACCGACATAAGTAATAGCATCATCGAACTCGCTGCGATTGGTTATGATGGCATATTTGGCATTGGCGACATTAGCATTGTCTAACAATTGCTTTTCAATGCGACGATCACCACCGGCTTTAATCGCTTGGGTTGTTGGTCGAAATTTACCGCTTTGTTGGCAAATATCTAAAATAGAGTGGGGGATGTGTTCAAATTCAGCGGTGATCACATCGGCTTTGGCAATGGCATTATTGAGCCCATGACCAATGACATTTTGGGTGAGCGGGTGAACAATCTTTTCACTGCCAACATCAAACGCTGAAACATCGATATTAAGTGGCGCACCCGCTAAAGACATCATGCGAGCCAATTGGCCAGCACCTAAAACTAAAACGTGCTTATCTGCCATTGGATTAATCCTCTGCTGGATTTGGATTGGCGAGTACAGTATCGGTTTGTTCTTTACGGAAAGCTTCTACTTCAGCCATTACCGCTTGATCGTGGATACCAATGATCTGCGCCGCTAAAATACCGGCATTGGCTGCGCCTGCTTCACCAATCGCCAAGGTGCCAACCGCAATACCTTTTGGCATTTGTACAATCGAATATAAAGAATCAACACCAGAAAGCGCGCGAGATTGAACCGGAACCCCTAACACTGGAAGGCTGGTAAAGGCGGCGGTCATGCCTGGAAGGTGAGCGGCACCACCGGCACCCGCAATAATCACTTTTAATCCGCGTGCTTTGGCGCTTTCTGCATATTCGCTGAGTAGATGAGGAGTTCGGTGAGCAGAAACCACTTTTGTTTCATAAGGGACATTAAAGCGGTCTAACATTTCAGCCGCCAATTTCATGGTTGGCCAATCGGACTTAGAACCCATGATAATTCCAACTTTCATCGAATACTCCTGTTGTACTTCTTGGTTGCGAGACAATATGAAAAAACAAACGTGGTCGTATTATACGGAGAAATCACCCCAAGGAAAACGTTTGCGTCAGGTATTTCATTCTAGAGTAGCATTTAGAGGTGAAAATCATTTAGTCTATGGTTAAACACTTTATGTATTGCTAATGAGCAGAAAAGGACGATCGGTTGGATAATTTTGCGCGAGTGATTGAAACACTCAATAAAGGTGACGTGATTGCCTACCCAACCGAAGGGGTTTTCGGGGTTGGGTGCGATCCTGATAATAATGCAGCAATTGATAAACTATTAGCGTTGAAGCAACGTCCAATTGAAAAAGGGTTGATATTAATTGCGGCTAATTATCAACAACTCTTACCTTATATAGATGAAGAGCAATTAACCGAAATGCAGCGTCAAACTATGTTGGCGACTTGGCCTGGGGCGGTAACTTGGGTCGTTCCGGTTAAGCCTAACGTTTCTTCTCATCTTACTGGTCAATTTAACTCGATTGCAGTGCGGGTTACTGACCATCCGCAAGTGCAAAAACTGTGCTTAGCGTTTGGTAAACCGTTGACCTCAACCAGCGCCAATTTAACCGGTTTAGATCCATGTCGAACCACCGAAGAAGTTGAACAACAGCTAGGGCAATATTTAACGGCCATTTTAGCGGGGAAAACCGGTGGTCGAACTCAACCAACGGAAATCAGAGATGCGATCACCGGCAACATATTAAGAGTGGGATAGGATGGAACAGGTTAATAAACACGCGGTAAAGACATTTTTGATGCAACTGCAAGATTCTATTTGTCAGCAATTAGAGTGGGTAGATGGTCAATCTTTTGTTGAAGATGCTTGGCAACGTGAATTAGGCGGGGGTGGTCGCAGCCGCGTACTCAAAGATGGGAAAGTATTTGAACAAGGAGGGGTAAATTTCTCGCATGTGTTTGGCGATAAGATGCCCGCTTCTGCTACTGCACATCGACCAGAGTTAGCGGGACGCAAGTTTGAAGCTCTGGGGGTGTCATTAGTTTTACATCCTAAAAATCCTTATATCCCAACCTCACATGCGAATGTACGCTTCTTTATTGCGGAAAAAGAAGGTGAAGCCCCTATCTGGTGGTTTGGTGGTGGGTTTGATTTAACGCCGTTTTATCCTTTTGAGCAGGACTGTCAGCATTGGCATGATACCGCAAAGGCAATTTGTGCTCCTTTTGGCGATGATATGTATAGCCAGCATAAAGCATGGTGTGATCGTTATTTCTTTTTGCCTCATCGTAACGAGACTCGTGGAGTGGGAGGATTATTCTTCGATGACTTTAATCAGTTAAGCTTTGAACGCAGTTTTGCCTATATGCAAGCCGTCGGTAATGGTTTTACTCAAGCTTATCTTCCTATTGTCGATAAAAGAAAAGATCATCAATATAGTGATCGTGAGCGCCAGTTCCAATTGTATCGTCGCGGACGTTACGTTGAATTTAACTTAGTTTATGACCGGGGCACTTTATTTGGATTACAAAGTGGTGGGCGTACCGAGTCTATTCTAATGTCGATGCCACCATTAGCGCGCTGGGAATACGACTATTCACCGCAAACACAATCAGCAGAAGACGATTTATACCAACACTATTTACAACCAAGGGATTGGTGATAAATAGCGGTGCCGTTATTATTTATTAGCTAGACAAGGATATCGCCAATATGAGCCAACTTGATCAATATGCCGTGTTTGGTAACCCAATCAAACACAGTAAATCCCCCTTTATCCATACTCTATTTGCACGCCAAACCAATCAACCAATGGAATACGGCATTATTGAAGCGCCGGCAGATGGCTTTCAATTAGCTGCGACCACCTTTTTTTCACAAGGAGGGCGTGGTTGTAATGTGACCGCACCGTTTAAGTTGGATGCCTTTAAGTTTGCCGACAGATTAACGGAGCGGGCGCAATTAGCTCAAGCGGTGAATACATTAAAGAAGCTAGATGATGGACAAATTATTGGTGATAACACCGATGGTGAAGGGCTAGTACAAGACTTGCTTCAATATCAAGCTCAATTGCAAGGTGCCAAAATATTGTTACTTGGCGCGGGTGGGGCGGCAAGAGGGGTATTAAAGCCTTTACTCGATCAAAGCCCAGATCAAATAGTCATTGTTAATCGCACCTTGGAAAAAGCACAGCAACTTGCAAAAACCTTTAGTGAGTACGGCAATGTGGTAGCAAAACCTATGGAAGAGATTGATTGCTCGTTTGATATTATTATCAACTCAACCTCGGCAGGGTTAGCGGGCGGTTTGCCTGAAATCAGTTCGGCTATTTTTAGCCCACAAAGCGTTAGCTATGATATGAGCTATGGAGCAGGCAAAACCCACTTCAATGATTGGGCAAAACACAATGGTGTCACTCATGCTTATGATGGTTTGGGGATGTTAGTGGGTCAGGCGGCAGAAAGTTTTATGTTATGGCGTGCTTTAAGACCGAGTGTACGACAAGTATTACGCGAGCTGCGTAAGAATCTCGCCTGTTAAATGGAATAAATGATGAACCAGAATATATTATTTGCCGATCTCCAAACTTGGCATCCTGAGCGTCAAGTGGTGAGTTTTCCTGCTCAACAAGCGGGACAATTGATCGAATGCATTGTCTCTATTGAAAAGCTATCTCAGCTAATTGGTTATAAAGTCGATTCCGCGCAGGTGTTATCCGTATTTGATTCATTGCGTTTTGATTTAGAAGATTTAGCTGAACAAGCAATAGAAGAAGAATTGTTTAACCTAGCAGGAGAAATCGAACTAGGCTAAAGAATGCAAATTGATTACCAATTCCATTTAGTATTTGATCAATTTTGAACGATCATTAAATTTATGGCATTGGTATGACTATTTTATGTCATTGAGGTAGTCATTTTTAGTGGCAACATAGTTATCGGCTGATTTTAATAAAAATGCGCTTTCTTGATCTGATAAGGCGCGAGCTTGCTTAACAGGGCTGCCTATATAAAGGTAACCACTCTCTAATCGCTTATTGGGAGGCACTAAGCTGCCGGCTCCAATGACGACATCCGATTCAATGATGGCACCATCGAGAATAATCGACCCCATACCAACTAAAACACGATCATGAATAGTGCAACCATGCAGCATTACTTTGTGCCCAATGGTGACATTGTTACCAATAATAAGCGGAAAGCCGTGTGGGTTGTCGTCATTTTTATGAGTGACATGCAAAATGCTACCATCTTGTACATTGGTCCGTTGGCCGATGTGAATATGATTAACATCACCACGTGCGGCAACTAATGGCCAAACACTTGAATCTTGCCCAATTGTGATTTCTCCAACTAAAATTGAAGTCTCATCAACATAAACACCCGTTTCTAGCTGGGGTTTAATTCCTTTATAGCTGCGAATATTATTCATCTCGACTCCTTAGTTGGTAATAACAAGGGGAAAATAGCATGAAAACTAACCTTAATAGCCGTTTTTGCTGAAAAACCAACCAAACGATCAAAAAAGTCAAAAAAAGTAGAAAAAAGCCCTTGCCAATGTGACGGTGATCTCTATAATGCGACCTCACTGACACGGAGCACACAGCCTAACGGCCGCAACGAGTCAGAGGTCATAACCTTCTCAAAGAGGTTAACGAAAAAAGATTGAAGAAAGTGTTTGACACGCTCAATCAAATCGTTAAAATGGCTGCCCTGTTCGACGAGACGTAAGTCGCACGAACAGTTGCTCTTTAACAATTTAAACCTATCAATCTGTGTGGGCACTCGTTGATGATAATCAATAAAGCTTCTTAGGAAGCAAAAATGATTTCAATGAACTGAGTGACCAAATTGAA
>NZ_JAAUWS010000033.1:0-24127 GCF_014694465.1 Vibrio sp. S11_S32
TATTTAGGTTCTTTTTTTCTGCTCATGTGAAGATAATGAAGCATAAAAAGGATCGTTCAATAGGCAATTGTAGATCAAGTGATGATCGTCACATTCGCCTGTCAATAGGGTGCTGGTGAACGCTTACCTTTATCTTCCCTCGGTAATTTATCTTAATGTTTCCAGTATTTTATACAGCCCAATATTGTGTTACTGCTAACTGTCATTTTTTCATATGTAACTCCTATATTGTTTCGCCCATATCAATTTGATATGGGCTTTTTTTTGTCTTGAAAACCAGTCAATATTCTTAATCTAAATGCTGCGATAATACACCTGCCTAACTTTGCTATGGCATTTACATGTCAAAAATTTGGCAAAAAAAAGGCAGTGATATCAGTATGTTTTTCAACATAAAAATACTCACTACCATTTATTGCTTCTCAATTCAGGCTACGAAATGAAGCCTGTTCCGTGATTTATTCAACCACGTTGATCATTCAATTACGCTTATTTTGATACAACCTGCTTCGCTTCTTTCTCTTTTGGCAAAAAGCAATGCAATAAGGCATAACCCAAAATTGCTGCGGTGGTTGAACCAATCAAAATACCTAAACGTGAATAGGTGTCAAAAGAGGCATCCACATTAGTAAAGGCTAATGATGAGATAAAGATCGACATGGTAAAACCAATACCACACAACACCGATACCGCGAAGATATGTTTGAAGTTAATCCCTTCTGGCAGTTTAGCAAAACCAAGCTTGACTGAAATCCAACTAAAACTAAACACGCCTAGCGGCTTACCAATTAACAAACCAAGAGCAATACCTAACGGTAACATGTCGGTTAACCCACTCAAAGAAACACCTTTTAATGAAATACCGGCATTAGCAAAAGCAAATAGAGGCAAAATTAAGAAAGAAACATAAGGATGCAGAGCATGTTCTAAGTGTTTCAGTGGCGAACGGCCATCTTCTTTACCTGCTTGTTTTTTACCTTGTAGAGGAATAGCAAAACCAATCACTACACCGGCAAGCGTTGCATGTACACCCGATTGTAGTACGCTCACCCATAAGATAAAGCCAACCAGTAAATACCAACGTATTTGAGTGACATTTTTTATGTTCATCACAAATAATATCGCGGTTGAAATAAAGCCAACTAATAAAGCAAGCGTCGATAAATCACTTGAATAAAACAAGGCAATGATCACGACCACACCTAGGTCATCAATAATTGCCAATGCTAATAAGAATACTTTTAAGCTCACTGGAACTCGGCTACCGAGTAGTGCCATAATACCTAAAGCAAACGCAATATCGGTTGCCGCGGGGATTGCCCAACCACTCGCCGCAACGGGATCACTACCATTAAAAGCAAGGTAAACCAAAGCAGGAGCTAGCATGCCACCTACAGCAGCAATCGCTGGAAATAATGCCGTTTCTTTTGATTTTAAAGCACCAATCAAAAGTTCACGTTTTACTTCTAAACCAATAAGCAAGAAAAACACAGCCATCAAGCCATCATTAATCCAATGCGAAGAAGACATTCCAAAAATATCGATATGCAAAGCGTGTTGATACATTTCATTTAAAGAAGAATTTGCCACTAACATCGCAATCGCAGCCGCTATCACTAAAATGATGCCACTCGCCGATTCTTTTTTGAAAAAATTTAAAATACTATCACTCATTATTATTCCCTTTAAACTAACTGATTTTTGGTGATATGAAGAAGGCATTCATACTACCAGTCATTATGATAAGTAAAAATCGAATGTTTGGAGTTTATCCATCGGTTTTTCCGAGCTATCACACCGCATTAATAATACAATAAGACAAAACTAAAGTGAATTCATTGACTTATATCGGTTTTAATAACATTAATCATAGGTCAATTGCATGAATCCGACACCCATTTGACTGCCAGTGACTCGAATAGGACCTTCCCAAGATGGGATCCAGAACGGTAACCACAACTCTTTTTTCATGGTTTGAGTAATAAGGCTAATATCATATTTAGGTATTTCGATAACCCAGCGTAGCGGCAAGACCCGACCATCAAGTAACGTCACCTTCTCTAAAGGGTAAAGACGAATGTCATCGTTATCAATATTGATCACAGAACCATTTCTTGCTGCTAGTGTTCCGGTCACATATTTCATTTGATCTTGTTGGTGGTATTGATTTAATGCCAGTGTACGGCCATCGGTAAGATGAATCGAAAATGCATCCCACGCAAAACCTTTCTCAGGCACTAAATCATTGCCCCACTCTTTATCAATCCACGCCAGCCCCTGTACTTCCACAGTTTTTCCATTGAGCACTAATTTTCCTTTAGTACGAAGAAATGGTGCACTAAATTGATAACTCGCTTTCGACAGAAGATCGTGTGTCACCTTGTAGCCTTTATCCCCCATCAACACATAAGGCCCAAAAGACGCAGTGCGTAAATCCACGCTAAAGTCATCACTATGAACCATGATCCTGCTTGGAGCGGCAGTATTGTTACTCGATTGCCAAGACCAGTTATCAATCCATAAACGAAACGGGTCCATTAATACCCCTGCTTGCCCTACACCACCACGGGCTATCCTTTGCTGCGCCCACGATTTACCTGCAGTTGAAACCACCACTTGCGTGGTATAAATTTGCGCATTCTTCCAACCCACACCAGTATTATCACTATTGGCAATACGATACATTAGCCACTGAACACCATAATCTTTACCATCTGAACCTTTAACATTGGCGCGATAATGCCAAGTTTCGTAATGAAAAGCGGTATGCTCATTCATATCTTTTACAATTGAAACCGCTTTACCCGGCAATACTGGTTCGTATACGAATTTGTCATAATGAAGTGGTGTCACCTCTACCGATTCGGGGGTCTTGGTTAAAAAATTCTTAAATAATGATGGCATCAAAATCAAGGCACACAATACCATCACGGCAATGAATATGGGTTTAAGCCCTAAGCATTTATTGTGCTTCATTATAAAGAATCTCTCAGTAACTTCATTGGCGTCGTTTTAACCATTAACCATACAGGCCAAGCACCGGCAATAAATAAAGTAGACAATGACCAAGCAAAAGTAGACAAATATTGCCATGGTAATATTTGTAATTGCATCGTCCAGCCAAACGCACTTTTAAGTATCACATCGACCATCACCTGAGCTAAAATGATCCCTAGGGGCAGCGCAATAAAAGCAGTAAACAAACCGATGGTGAGTAACTGTAGTGCCCCCAGTAATACCAGCTCTTTTCCTGAGATCCCAAAACAGCGTAATAAAGCAATTTGTTTTTGCCGTGAAACTTCTCCTGCAACCGTTGAGAAGAACAAACCAAATACCGCAATAAATAATGTCAACTTCCCTAATGTATCCGCCACTTTAAAGGTTTGATCAAACACCATCATAGCTTGGGTATGCATTATATTATTGTTATATATTCGGTCAGCAGACAGACTGAAACGTTTTTCTATCTGAGCGGATAAATCAACTGCATTGGCATCGGGTTTTAACACCACACCTAAGGCAACATCACCACCGCGAGGGAAAACCTTATTCCACATAGATTCAGAGATAATCACTTGTTTATAGGGGTTACCATAATCGTAATACACCCCCAGTACCCGCCAATTAAACCCAAGTGGCTCTGGTAAAATAATATGATCGCCAGGATGGAGATTTTCTTTTAATGCCATCGATTCACTGACCATCACGCCTCGTTCTTGCTGCAATTTATCCCAATATTGTGGCACAGCTGCCTTGACGGTTAATGCGCGCCGTTCCCCTTCCGAATGCCCAGAACTCACCACTTGCATGCTACCAGTATCGGTTTGTAATGATTTTTCCCAACGCCACCATACCCCTTTCACTTCTGGTTGTTTTGGTAACCATTCTCCAATACGCGCCGCTGATGCCATGGTTGGGGTGATATACAAATCAGCCGATAAACGCTGCACCAACCATTGATCAGTGGTATGACGAAAGCTTCCCACCATGGTTTCAACACCAATATTGGTTGCCAGCGCGAGCATAAATGCCATAGCGGCAACGCCTCGGTAGCTTAAACTGGCACTCAAGTCAGAGAAGAACCAGCGTACTTTTACCCATGGCATACTAAAAGAAAAACTATTAAATAATCGCCATAAGAAAAATGGCATCATCAAGCCAACACTGACCAGCAATAATGCAATAAGAGCAAAGCCTTCCGCTTGCGAAGTCGTGGTTTGATATAATGCCACCCCAGCCACAATACAAAAACAGGCAATAACCGCTTGCAAGGTAAATTCACGCCCAGCGAAACGCACCATAGAGAGTTTAGACGCTAAACGGATCGGTTGAGTACGGACTAATCGCACCAATGGCCAGACACAGGCTAATAAGCACCCAATCACAGTCATCAGTAAACTGTAACGACTCCATTCCCAATTCCAATCAATGCTTAATCCAACATCAGCTTTATATAAATCGCTTAAACTGGCCGAAACCGACGGCATTAATCTATTGGCAAGCTCTAACCCCAACAAGGTTCCGCTGATCCAACCAATCAAGATCCAGCCAACAATTTCGAGAAAAAGAGCACGGGTTAACTGCCAACCCGACACCCCAGTTAAGCGCAGTATTCCAACGATTGGCTGTCTTTGAGTGAAAGATAATGACATCGCTTGATAGAAAATAAACAATCCAACCAAGAACGACAGCATGCCCATTGCGGTTAAGTTCATGTGGAAAGCTTTGGTCAATGCGCCTAACTCTACTCGGGTATTACGGTGCATCGAAATACCGTCGGGTAACGTGCTGCGTAATTTTTCAAGTTTATTGGGTGACATCGCACTGCAGGCCACCATATCAAATCCACCACTTGGGTTGAGTTGGCGTAGCATTGAAATATCCACAATCAATCGCGCACCAGAAATACGGCTTTTGGCGTCAATTTTAATCGGACCTAAGGTTTTTCCACCTTGTAAAGGGATATAACTGCCATCACTTAAGTCGAGATATTTTGCTAATTGTTTACTGGCTAAGACAGGATAAGGGGGTCGCATTAAAGACAGAAGATCGACTTCCGATAACACTTTTTCCGAACGATAAGACAGCATCGAAACTGGATCAAAACCGACAATATTGAGTGGCGTGCCTTTTTTGGTCGAAACACGGTAAGTATCAAATGGGGAACATTCTTTAAAGCCATTACGGCGCAATTGAATATAAAAACCTTGCGGGATTTTATTGCCAGAGTGTTTTGCTTGAATACGGTAAGGCAGAGGGTTGGAAAAAAGTTTTTCGCCTTGAGTATAACTTTGCTTAGCATGGTAGTTAACCGCAAGTACCCCAACAAGTAAGGAAGTACCTAGCGTTAACCCTAACCACACTAATAGGATTTGTAAGGGATGCCGACGGTAGTGACCCAGTAGTGATTTAGCTACAAGCCACGACATTAAGCACTCCTCCTTGTAGACGTACACAGCCATCGGCTAAATGCTTTGCCACTCGTTCACTGTGAGTGACTAATAAGAGTGTGCATTCCATTTGAGTGGTTAAACTGATCAGAAGTCTCATGACAGCTTCGGCATTTTTTTCATCCAAGCTACCGGTTGGTTCATCGGCCAGCAACAACGAGGGTTCCATATACAAAGCTCGAGCAATCGCAGCTCTTTGTTGCTGTCCACCCGAGACCTCTTCAGGGTAGCGCCCTAATAATGGCATAAGATCGAGCGAGGAAAGGATTTGACGCCAAAGTTTCAAGTCTTCAGGCAGCCCCTTGAGTTGTCGGCAAAAGCGAATGTTGTCAGCAATATTCAAGGTGGTGAGTAAGTTAAACTGCTGGAAAATCAAACCAATATTATTACGACGAAAAGCGGTACGTTGTTTTTCTGCTGCATCATGCATAGGGAAATCTGAAAAACTAATTTCACCAGAATCACACGCATCAAGCCCTGCGATTAAATTAAGCAAAGTACTCTTTCCAGAGCCACTCTCCCCCATTAATGCCAGTTGATCACCACGTTCTAATGCTAACTCTGCACCTTGTAAAACGGGAATAAACACTTCCCCGTCCATATATCCTTTACAAAGATTTTTAAGTTGTAACATTAACTTCTCGCCATTGTCATATATTGGTGTGAGAATCTACACCAATTAGTTTGCTTTAGAAAGTAACTTAGCCGCGCATAAGGTGCAAATTCAATTATCATTGACCTCAATATGCCAAACTTGCATTAAATTCTATACTAATGCCCACTGGATCTCGGCTAACGATTTACCCTGATTATTAGGAAAAATCACATATTCACCATGATATTTCACAATCGACTTATAATCGGTTTGTTTATGCAATAAGAAGCCGCTATTACTTGCCTCTTCGACAAAAGCGCGATGATTGCCTCGAACATAAAAACTCATCGGCTTACTTAAATTCTCCCCCTCAAAGCATTGCTCACACTGTAACGAGCACAATACAAACGAATTAGGCTGATCCGCGAAGATCTGGGTTTTCTCGGTTAATTCGAATTCATTAACCACTTCCCAGCCTTGCGCTTCCATATGATCCATAAACGCTTCAATTTGTTTATCAGTTACCGCTTGCGGTTCTTGAGCAATCGGCGTTAACCGATGATAGACCGCCGAGATACGTTCAAATAAGCTGACTAACTCACTGCCCGCCCCTTTACTGCGGCTCAATTTCTGCCAACGGATCAAATCGTTTTTAACACTGCCATCAAAACGCTGAGTTTTAATGCTGTTGGTCACCCAGCGAGTTAAAAAATGAGTATTGGTGATCGGTGTATTGGCTAAACGTTTTTTCTGATGTTGTTCTTTTAGTTCCGCTAAAGCACTATTAACTACATTTTGAATTTCTATTGAGTATTGCATTGATTCTTTCTCTCACTTTTTTCTTTATATAGTTATCCTTATTAGATTCGAGATGCCGTTTAGGCTTTACGACTCAACAACCAATAAGACGATAATGAAATAACCGCACAGCCAAACATCGCAAATACCATCGGCCATAAATAACCACTTGGTGAAACGGCAATCACTGCGCTGACCACAGCGCCAGTACCAAAACGTAACGTACCCGCTAGAGATGAGGCTGTTCCTGCCATAGCGGGGTAATTATTAAGCAATAAGCCCATTGAATTACTACCAATAATAGAAATGGTACCAACAAATAAAATCACACATGGCACGATAACCCATAAGCCCCAGCCAAATAACCAACAGGCAAATAACACCACTCCGGCCAATGTTTGACAACTTAATCCAAAACGTAGCATCCAATGAGAACCCATTTTGCGCACCGCTTTACCATTAAAGCTGGTCATTACCACCATACCGATCACATTCAAGGCAAACAAGTAACCGAACATTTCCGGTTTTACCCCAAAGATACCGATATAAACAAACGAACCTGCGGTAATAAACGCAAACATGCCACCAAATGAAAACGCCCCACAAAAAATCAAACCAAACGCGACTGGGTTAGTAAACAATTTATAGTAATTTATCATGGTGGTTTTAAAACGCAGCGGTTGTTTATTTTCTGGCGCTAATGTTTCTGGGATCTTAAAGAAAACCGCCACCAACACCAAGCACGCCACAATGGCAAGCGTGGTAAAAATAGAACGCCAGCCAAACCACACAGCTAAGTGTCCACCCACCATAGGGGCAAGCAAAGGTGAAATAGTGATCACTAAAGTAATAAAAGACATCGCGCGAGCAAAATCTTCACGGTTAAACATGTCACGCACAACTGCTTGTACCACAACGGCTGATGCTGCGCCCGCAAAACCTTGAGCAAAGCGAGTGTACAACAAGGCATCAATGCTGGTGGTGGTGGCACAAATAACCGACGTGATGGCAAAAAATACAGTGCCAAGTAACATCACCGGACGGCGACCGTAACTATCGGCTAATGGTCCATGCAGTAATTGTCCAATGGCAAAACCGGCGGTATAAGCGGTCAGCGTTCCTTGAACCAAACCACTATCGATACCAAAGTCTTGCGCAATATTAGGCATTGCAGGCAAGTACATATCAATAGCAAAAGGGGTGAGTAAACCGATAGATCCTAGAATAAGAAAAAGAAAAAAGTGGCTTTTAGAATCTTGTTGAGACATAGCATCTCCTAAATGGAGTAATACCAACTGTAGGAATTAGTATAATTATAAAAACAAACAAGCACTCTACCGATTGAACTGTAAAGTGCTTGTCGTGATCGATGGTTGGCTGCTCGCTTATCGCTGCATCACCCACCATGAGTCAAACAATGGAATCAAATAATCGATTGGATCTCTGCTGCGGTAAGAACTCGGTATTCGCCTGGTTCTAACTCGTCATCTAAAATGATGTCTCCGATTGATTCACGATGTAGTTTCTCGACTTTATTGCCCAGCGCAGCGAACATACGTTTAACCTGATGATACTTACCTTCACAGATGGTGAGCAGTAGTTCATTTTGTGATGCATCGACAATTTCAAGCGTTGCCGGCAAGGTTAAGCCTTTCTCACTATGCAGTTGCACACCTTCGGTAAGTTGCGCAGCGTAATCGTCACCAATCGCCTCTTCTAGCCAGACACGGTAAGTTTTATTGCACTTACGTTTTGGTGAGGTGATCTTGTGAGACCATTGTCCATCATCGGTGATCAATACAAGACCGGTAGTATCCACATCCAAACGCCCTGCAAAGTGCAATTTGTCGATTTTAATTTCATCTAATAAGGCAAACGCGGTTGGATTAGCGCTATCTTCATGTGAACAAACAAAGCCTTCTGGTTTGTTAAGCATAAAATAGCGTGGTCCAGGCATAGGCAAAACACGCTCTTGCCATGTCACTTTGGTTTGTTCTGTGATCTTGCCAGTCGCGACTTTCACTACCGCATCATTGACACAAACTTCACCACGACGGATTAAAATGGTGGCTTCTCGGCGGGTCACGCCTAATGTTTCACATAAAAATTTATCTAAACGCATGTCTACCTCTAATTAATTCATCGTCATTATAAGCGTGTTTAGTAAAAGAGTTGAACTATTTCACACTATTTCTATTTTTAGATTGCCTGCAACCGATAAATAAGTGTCTAAGGTTTGAGTCGCCGGTCTCTTAAAATTCCTCTCCACGATGCAAAACAGCACATCAGATATTTCCCCCCTACAAATTTGTGTTGTTTTCCGAAAATAATCTGCCCGCTTTTTCATCTTAACTTTTACGCTCGATAACCAAACCTAAGTGATTTTCACTCAACAAATGCTCATATATTCACCAAACCAATCAAACGATATTTTAAATTCACACTTAAGCTGATTTGTTATTTATTTTGTCGGCCTAGCTTGTTAACATTTCCACTGCAAACCAATGCGACCAGATTCATTCAACTAACAAATATATCGAAACAACCCGAAACATAATTTAGTTCGCAAACCAAGCATCGAGACTTTAGTCTTATCGCCCTAGTAGTCTGGCGCAATCTATAAGACTTAAGTCTAATGCGTGGCACGGCTAATTTTTAATCGAAAATTATAAAAACTGGCATTTACATTATAAACAACAACTTAAACTGGTCTTACCTGTTTTGTTAGGTTAAATAACAAAAATTACAAAAGTATTAACTAGCTAACACTTTTGAGAATAAAAAATACACACCACCAATAATTAGTAATAACATTATTAACAACTGCTGAGTGACGGCAGATTTATACAACAAAATAATAATGTATAAGGGATTAAGCATGAAAAAAACACAATACACACTACTTGCCGTTTCTGTACTACTTGCCACGCAAGTCCATGCAGCGGGCTTCCAAGTAGTCGAACATTCAGCATCAGGTTTAGGACGAGCTTTCTCTGGTGCGGGTGCGGTTGGCGATAATGCCAGTGAAATGTCGGCCAACGCCGCTTCCATGATGCTGTTTGATCGCGCCCAATTTTCTGGTGCGATTTCACTCATTGAGCCAGAAATTGACATATCAGGAGATTATTCCGCCGATGATGTCGCGCCGGCGGAGGTGGTCCCTGCATTTTATTATGTACAACCAGTTAATTATAATTGGGCTTGGGGCATTGGCATGTACACCGATTATGGCGTCTCGACCGATTATCCTTCTGATTTCGTAGCCGGTTCAATTTCGGGTAGCACATCTTTAACCACTTTTAAAATTAACCCGAATGTCGCTTACCGTATCAATGACCAATTTAGTGTCGGTGCAGGGGTAAACTTCGTCTACGCCAAAGCAAAACTAAAACGTACCATGGGAGCACTTAATCCAACATCACCATCATCTACTTTAATTAAAATGGAAGGCGATACTTTTGGTTATGGCTGGAATGTGGGTGCATTATATGAGATGAATGAAAATAACCGTTTCTCTGCTTCGTACAAATCAGCGGTAAAACTTGAATTTGAAGATGGTGACTTTACTGATGGAACCGGCCTGATCACTGGAGTACCAGGTTCGAAATCCGACGCCGATCTTGATATAGATTTACCCGATATTGTAATCTTATCAGGTTTCCACCAGTTGAATAACCAATGGGCAGTGCACTACAGTTGGCAGTGGACCAATTGGAGTAAATTTGAAGAAATAACAGCTAAAGGAAATAAATGTAGTAACCCAACACCTAACAGCCCATACCCTGCAGGCACTTGTTTTAGCAAGCAAGAAAAATATGAGGACAACCAACGTTGGTCTATTGGTACCACTTATCAACCAACCGATAGTATCATTCTGCGTGCCGGTTTTGCCTATGATGAACAAGCTGGTGAGCCAACCTTAAGTATCCCTGATAGCGACCGCTATTGGTACAGCGCTGGTATGACTTACCTTTGGACAGAGAACCTATCTTTAGATGCTGGCTTTACTTATATTGATGGTGGTTCCTCTAACTTTGAAGAAGAAGGCATGAAATTTAAAGCATCTAGCGCCGCTTACATTGGCTCGGTTCAGATGAACTACAGCTTCTAAGCCTCGCTTTATCTATCACCATCCAAGCCCACTCACTGCAGTGGGCTTTGTTTTATCTATCTAGTTTGATCATTTATTTCAGCTTCGCTATCCACCTCCTCTAGCAATCTCGCCGAGATCTCAGTACCCTACTTTTCTGTTCTCTTTACTGCCTATCATCATGTTTACTTTACGTCCATACCAAGCCGATTCGGTTAAAGCGGTGATCCATTACTTTCGTTCTAATAGCGATCCGGCGGTGATTGTGCTGCCAACAGGGGCAGGCAAAAGCTTAGTGATCGCCGAACTGGCGCGTTTGGCTAAAGGTCGAGTGTTGATGCTGACTCACGTAAAAGAACTGGTCGAGCAAAATCATGCCAAATACGAAAGCTATTCCACTGATGATCAACCATTAAAAGGGTCGATATTTTCCGCAGGGCTGGGGCGCAAAGAAACCGAACAACAAGTGGTGTTTGCTTCGGTGCAATCTGTGGTGCGCAATCTTGATTTATTTGCCAATCAGTTTTCATTATTAGTGATTGATGAATGTCACCGCGTGCCCGATAACCCTAAAAGCAGCTACCGTAAAGTCATTTCACATTTGCAAAGCGTTAACTCTGGGATCAAAATATTAGGGTTAACTGCCACCCCTTATCGCTTAGGCATGGGCTGGATTTATCAATATCATGTGCGAGGTAAACGTGGCCAAGTTAAATCACAAGACGCGCGTTTTTTCCGTGATTGTATTTTTGAACTGCCTATCCAGTATTTGCTTGATGAAGGCTTCTTAACGCCAGCTAAAATGATCGATGCACCAGTGCTCAGTTATGATTTCTCTCACTTAAAACCCGCTTTAGCTGGACGTTATAAAGAGTCTGAGTTGGATTTGGTGATCGAGCAATCTAAGCGCGCCACGCCGCAAATCGTAGAGCAAATTATTGAGTTATCCGAACACAAGCAAGGGATCATGATCTTTGCTGCCACTGTGCGCCATGCACAAGAAATATTAGGCTTACTGCCACAAGCTCAATCTTCCTTGGTGATTGGCGACACCCACCAACTAGAACGCGACCGCATCATTAACGCGTTTAAAAATAAACAAATTAAATATCTGGTCAATGTTTCGGTGCTGACCACAGGTTTTGATGCGCCGCATGTGGATTTAATCGCTATTTTACGTCCAACCGAATCGGTCAGTTTGTATCAGCAGATCATCGGTCGCGGTTTGCGCTTAGCTGAAAACAAGCAAGAATGTTTAGTGCTCGATTATGCCGGCAATAATTACGATTTATATCAACCCGAAGTGGGCGAACCCAAACCCGACCCAACAAGTGACACCGTCACAATCCCATGTCCTGCTTGCGGCTTTAATAATACCTTCTGGGGTAAACTCGACAATAACGGCATGTTAATTGAACATTATGGTCGTCGCTGCCAAGGCTATTTTGAAGTATTGGATGATGAGGATAAGCCGACCGGCCAGCGCGAACATTGCGGTTATCGTTTTAAAGCTAAATTCTGTGGCGAATGTGGCGCTGATAACGACATTGCCGCGCGTATTTGCCACCAATGCGATGCCACCTTAGTTGACCCAGATAAAAAGCTGCGCGATGCCTTAAACCTTAAAGATGCGTTAGTGTTTGAATGTACCGACATGCAGCTGGATGTTCATAAGGACAACAACGGTAAGTCGCAACTTAAAGTCAGCTATTTAGGCAAATCAACCGAGCAAGACCAACACGCTCAAGTACATGAATTTTGGTCTTTAACCACTAAAAAGCAAAAGCAGAACTTTGCCGAACAATTTGTACGCCCCCATCTTGCTGATAGGCATCGCGCGTTTGAACAAAGCTCTCCGACTCAAGTGGTTAACCATCAGCATCGCTTTCGATTGCCATTATTTATTATTGCCAGAAAGGTCGGTCGATTTTGGAAAATAAGAGATAAGATTTTTTCAGAAGAATTGAGTTAACATCTTGCTCAATAAACTCTGCAATGGTAGTATCCGCGCTCGTTTCAAGCCTTATTGTTGATCAGTAGTCTTGAAGCAACGCTTAATCACTAGGTCGCTATGTGATTAAACATCTTTTAATTTACTAATTTGAGAGTAAATACTATGAAATTTGAAGCAGTAGTACGTACTGAACTAGGTAAGAGTGCGAGCCGCCGCCTACGTCTAACTGGACAATTCCCTGCAATCATCTACGGTGGTGAAGCAGCTCCAGTATCTATCGCATTGATCCACTCTGACGTGATCAACCAAATGGATAAGCCTGAGTTTTACGAAGCAATCACTCTAGTAGTTGATGGCAAAGAAGTAAAAGTTAAGCCACAAGACGTTCAACGCCACGCATTTAAGCCAAAAGTTGAGCACATGGATTTCATCCGCGTTTAAGATCCCATCTTAGATTCGTTTAAATCCACCTTTTGCATAAAAGGTAAAATGAGACTCGAATTTACCACTCGATACTCAGGCTAGAAATAGCAAGAAACATAGAAAGCCCGATGCTACCAACATCGGGCTTTCGCCGTTTTGCAATCCCATCATCGTTTGTTCTATTGCTTTGTCCTAATGCTGTGGACTATTTCAATTCGCCTTTAAAACAAACTCCCTTGCGGCGGCAGTTCTTCCTCTTCGACTTGAGTGATTGGAATGCTGTTTTTTTGATTACGCTTTTGATTTCGCAATGCCAGTTGCTGGCGGTAGTAACGTTGTTTACACAGTTTGATAATGTGACGTTGCTCGGCAGCAGTGTAGGCGAGCCAGTTAAAGCGCTCCTCACGTTTACGCATGCAACCTTGGCAATAACCTTTAGCATCCACGCTACACACGCCAACACAAGGACTGGGGACAGTAAAAAATTCAAGTTGATCCATACCACCACCTCATCCGTTGCGTCTATTTTTTAAGCCTAGCGAAGATTTAACATACCTTTATTTATTGAGTATAAAACAATCGTTAAGTAAACGAATGTTAATATAACGATTGTTTTGCTATTCATCGGCTTGATTTTTATTATACTTTAGCTTGTTTTATCGCTTAGCTGTATTTATGCCATCTAAGCGATCGCCTATTGTTCGGAGATCACCATGAAAAAAATTATTCCTTTGGTTAGCTTATCGTTATTACTGGCTGCCTGCTCTTCTCAAGACAAAGTCAGCATGGTTACCCCAAGTGACTTGCAGCATCATCACTGGGAATTAAGCGAAATAGATGGTACGCCGGTCGCAGAAAATAAATTTGGCCAAGTGCCTGATATTGAAATTGGTGAGAACATGAACTCACACGGTTCTACTGGTTGTAATTCTTACCGTGGCATGGCGGAAATTAATGCTGAAACGGGCAAGTTTCGTATTAGTAAAATGGCGATGACCATGAAGATGTGCCAAGGCGATGCGATGACCACTGAGCGCGCTGTCGCCAGTACGCTATCGGCTTGGAGCACCATTGATCTTAACAAGCAAAGTTTAGAGCTTTCAAATGATGAACATACGCTGACTTTTGTGTTAAAAGACTGGGTGCAATAACCAATAACCAATAACCAATAACAGCATTTATACGACTCAATATAAACGGTTAATAGATTGCTTTATATTTAATAATAGTGGTTTATCTTAGCATCGAAAAAAAGGTCCGAATTTACGGTTAAAACGTAAACTCTGACCTTTTTATTTCCGGTTTCTTAATATCTTAGCCACTTGACTGATTCGCGTTCTACTTTACTAAAGTAAAATCTGGCATCACAAAGGTTTTATTATGCAGTTCTTTCGTTGCGCCATAGTAACGGAACGTTGGTAGTGGACGTTTACCGGCGGTTGGGATCCAGTTCTCTTCAAATCCTTTTGGCGCTTTTGGGCCCACATAAAGTGTTACGCTACCGTCGCTATTTTTCTTCATTTTATCCATATCGTATGAAGATAATGTAGTCCTCGACGACGGGGTATAAATAAATGAGAAGGTGGCGCGATCATAAACCGTTAATGCCCAGAATTGTTTGACCGGCATATTCGTCGGTACGGTGACTTTATACAGCTTACCTGCTTCCAACTTATTGCCATCGGCATCATCCATTGCGGCTAAGTACCAATTGGCTGGTGTATCACTTAGTACTTTCGGCACATAGGTACACCATACGTATTGAGCCGCACGCGCGGTTATATCAATACTGTCATCGTATGTGAATGAAAAACGCTTATTGGCATCAGATTGTAGTAATGATGCGTAGTGACGATTCGGCCAGAAGAAAAAACGCTTCGGTGGATTATCATACCAATGCTGCACATAATACCAAGCATCAATGGCCCCTTGGCGCATGGCTTTTTTAGTGATAGCATCCGGTGCAAAAGGCTTACCCTTCTCTATTCCAAGAGATTTCAGCATCCCCATCATCACTTTATCTTGCTCTTTTACCGGCTCAACCGAGACGATATCATAGAGATTTTGGAAATGACGCTCATCAAAGAATGGTAAGGTCGGGTAGCGTTTATTAATTGGATCGATAAAGCGTTGTTTCGGTGGATTTGCCGCCTAGATATCTGGTATTAAAAGCCTCACTTATTACAAGGGAGATCAACGTATCATATTTTCAAATATTCAAATTCAATGTTAACTCTATGTTATTATTGCTGACTTTGACTGATATTTACGTTATTTTGGTTTATTCCCTCGACTTGATATAAGGTGATTTGATTGTTGAAGTCTATTTTCATTCTACTTATCGTCCTTGTCTTACCCGCTCAAGCCTGTGAAATCACTCAAGCCAGTGTGTATTCCGATCAGCAACTTTCACAAAACTGCCAGCTGAACATTTTTGATCATACCAATCAAAGCATTGCCAAAAAATCAGTCTATTTTGTACAATTTAAGTATGTTGATATCGCCAGTTATGAAAAACTAAAAATGCGATATCAACAAAAACACGGCTTACCTCAAACCCATCAACTTTTTAAACAAGGCTTTCGCCTTTTTATTGGCCCTTTGGCATTGAGCGATGTGTATCGAGTGCAAGCCATTATGCATTCTTTCGGCTATAAAGATGCCTTAATTAAATATACCCCACTGACCAATATCACATTGATCAAAAGTAAATCATCGGTGAAAATATTGCCTCAAATGCTATTGGTGCAACAACAAGCTAAGACTCATTTATTGTTACCCATCTATGGCAACCAATATCAAGGAAATGTGACTCACTATAATGACACCAACTTAGGGTTATTTACCTATCAACAAGCTCAAGAAGTGTGTCGCAGCGCCGATGCCCATATTGCTAATTTCAGTGATTATAAAGCGCTATTATCCGACACGAAATTTGTAATTGAGTATGCAGCTAAATCACAATTCTGGCTCACATCCAATGAAACGATTCGTCGGATTAATAATAAAATCGATGTTCGCCAACACCTGTCCCCTATTCGCTTTAATGTTATTTGTGCCACTCAATAGTTTCCCCCACTAAAAACACCGCAGCTATTAACTGCGGTGATTTATTGCTCTCTAATTGTGACAATTAGGCTTTAATATAAATGTGGTTAGCTTAATTCTGTCTCTAACTCTTCGGCCTTAACCGTATCGGTCACTTGATAGAGTTGACGTAATGTTTTAGCCGCAGCGACCATATTTTTTAATGACGCTTCTGTTTCTGTCCAGTTACGGGTTTTTAATCCGCAATCTGGATTGACCCATAAACGCTCAATCGGAATTTTAGTGGCGGCCGTTTTTAATAAACTCACGATCCATTGTTGGCTTGGAATATTAGGCGAATGGATATCGTAAACCCCCGGTCCAATTTCATTAGGGTAATTAAATTCTTCAAACGCTTTTAATAACGCCATATTTGAACGCGAGGTTTCAATCGTGATCACATCGGCATCTAACGCGGCAACTGAATCGATGATCTCATTAAACTCGCTGTAACACATGTGGGTATGAATTTGAGTTTCTGGTTTCGCGCTGGAAGCTGATATTTTAAATGCGTCCACTGCCCAGTCTAAATATGCTTTATGATCGCGTTTTTTCAGTGGCAACCCTTCACGAATAGCTGGCTCATCAATTTGAATAATATTAATTCCCGCTCGCTGTAAATCCTCGACTTCATCACGTAGGGCAAACGCCAGTTGGTCGGCAATTTGTTTGCGAGTGATATCTTCGCGTGGAAAAGTCCAACAAAGGATCGTCACCGGACCGGTCAGCATGCCTTTCATTTGCTTTGAGGTGAGAGATTGCGCGTATACCGACCAATCAACTGTTATTGATTTTTCACGCTCGATATCGGCCACAACAATGGCCGGTTTTACGCAGCGTGAACCATAGCTTTGTACCCAGCCAAATTGAGTCACTTGGAAGCCGGCAAGATTTTCGGCAAAATATTCCACCATGTCGTTACGTTCGGCTTCACCATGCACTAAGACATCAAGATCTAACGCTTCTTGGCGTTTAACCGCATCTTGAATATGGCCTTTTAATGCTTGCTGATAATCATCCGCATTTAATTGACCACGGCGAAATGCACTGCGTTGCTGACGAATGTCGGCGGTTTGAGGGAAAGATCCAATGGTGGTGGTCGGCAATAAAGGCAAACCTAACACTTGCGCTTGATGCTGAGCACGCTCGGGATAACTGGCACTGCGTTGGGTTAGCGCCTTGGTTAATCCCTTTAAGCGTTGCTGAACTTGAGGTTTATTAACATGCGTGGCGGTTAAGCGATCTTTAATTGGCTGACTGTAAGTGGCACAAGCTTCAATGGCATGTCCATTTCCATCGAGTGCCGCCCCTAGCAAACTGACCTCATTAAGTTTTTGTTTCGCAAACGCAAACCAACTTTTTACTTCTTCACTGAGATCCGTTTCAAGCTCTAAATCAATCGGACTGTGCAATAATGAACACGAGCTTGCTACCCATAATTTATCACCACGTTGCGCTTTGACTGGTTGCAGCTTTTCAAGCCAAGTTTGCAGATCGGCGCGCCACACATTTCGCCCATTGATCACCCCGACCGATAACACCCAATCTTGTGGGATCGCAGCATTAACCGCTTCCAGTTGTTGTGGTGATGCCGATAAGTCAATATGCAAGCCATCAACATTAAGCTCCACAATTTTGGCTAAGTTATCTTCCACCGAATCAAAATAAGTGGTTAAGAGGATTTTCACATCACTTTGTAAGATCTGATACGCCAATTTGAAAGCATTTGACCATTTATCCTCTAACTCTAAACTTAAGATTGGCTCATCAATTTGTACCCATTCCACCCCGAGTGATTTTAGTTTGCTCAAGATCGCTTGATAGGCCGATAATAACCGTGGTAATAGGCTTAATCGATCAAAGCCATTGTCAACTTCTTCAGCATTAATTTCTTTGCCTAGATACAAATAGCTTAATGGCCCAAGTAACACTGGTTTAACCTTGTGACCGGCTTGAATGGCTTGGTTTACTTCTTCAAATAATTGCGGCCAACTGACTTGAAAACTGTCGTCTTGACTAAACTCGGGCACGATGTAATGGTAATTGGTGTTAAACCATTTGGTCATGTCACCGGCGGCCGCGCCATTATTATCACCCGCATGATCAGAGCCATGCACAGAGCCACAACCACAACTGTCGCCTTCTGAGGCCGATTGACCACGCGCCACTTTAAATAAGGTATCTAAATCAGGGAAACCACCGTTAGAATGTCTGGCCGGAACATGTCCGAGTAACAAACTGGTGCTTAATACATGGTCATACCAAGCAAAATCGCCCGCCGCCACATAGCTTAATCCACTAGTCGATTGATCATTCCAATGACGTTGGCGTAAATCACTGCCGACTTGTTTGAGTTGGGCTTGATTGATCTGCCCTTTCCAATATTGCTCTTGGGCAAATTTAAGTTCACGTTTGTCTCCCACTCGCGGATAGCCAAGAATGTGAGTAATGGTTTTATTATTTGAATGCGTTGAAGTTGTCATAATGAATATCCTTATCTAAATAAATCCGTCTGGATGGCTAAATAATCCCTTTTCACAGCAACATGAGCAATATCTATAAATTCACAATCAATATGAATTTTTTTCATAAATAGAGCGTTCCCCATCCATTTTTGGACATCTAGACGTTTACAACCAAGCCTGAAACCAGTAGCTTGTTAAAACAGAGCACTTATGAAAATAAATCGCTCAGTAAAATAGATCTCTTGGTACAACAGGTCACTTGGTAAAACAGGTCACTGAGTAAAAAATCAGCCTGATAAACAAAGCACGGATAAATCAATCGAAAACAACAGATTAAGGATGATCAATGATTGAGATTAAACATTTAAAAACGCTGGTGGCATTACGCGATACCGGATCATTGACCGCGACGGCGACCATGATGCACTTAACTCAATCGGCCTTATCTCACCAATTAAAGGAGTTAGAATCTCGCCTTGGTGGCCAATTATTTTTGCGCAAGACTCGGCCCGTTAAATTCACCTCAGAAGGCGCTATTTTATTAGCATTGGCAGAAGAACTGTTACCTAAACTGGCGCGGGCTGAGAATGACATTGCCAGCTTAAAAGAAGATGTTAATGGACGTTTGCACATGGCGATCGAATGCCATTCTTGCTTTCAATGGTTGATGCCAGCACTGAAAGAATATCAAATCACTTGGCCCAGTGTGACGCTGGATTTTTCTTCTGGCTTTGGGTTTGAACCTTTGCCGGCATTAGTGTCAGGTGAACTAGATTTGGTGATCACTTCCGATATACAGCCGCGCTCAGAGGTGCATTATGAGCCGTTATTTGATTTTGAAATGCGCTTGATCACCGCCACCAATCATCCACTCGCAGACAAAGAGTTCATTAGCCCTGAAGATTTAGCATCACAAACTATGCTGTCATATCCGGTGCAAAAACAACGCTTAGATGTGGTAAAGCACTTCCTCCAACCTGCCGGAATTGAGCCTGCGAAGTGGAAACAGGCTGACAATACTTTAATGTTGGTACAAATGGTGTCGGCTGGATTAGGTGTGGCGGCGCTGCCTAATTGGGCGATCAGTGAGTTTTCTCGCCAAGGATTAATTACTAGCAAACCGCTTATTTCCAATACCCCAAATGATAAAGGCTTATGGCGACGGTTATTTGCGGCGGTCAGAAATTCTGAAAAAGATAAACGTTATTTAGACGCATTCTTTAACACCGCTAAGCAGCAGTGCCAAAGTCATTTAGATGGGATCAAGATGGCGTAGTTTTTAGGGGCGGTTGATCGAATGTGTTTTATCTTACTTTGAACTGGTTGGTTAATGGATCATACTGATAACCTAGCATATCGAGTTTACCAACCAGATCTTCGGTGTCCATTTCATACATGCTGATCAACTCATTAAAACTGTCGCATTCTAAGCGTAATTTTTCGTTCACAATGCCCAGTAAAATCACACTATCGACTCTTTTTACGTTGCTTAAGTCCATCGTCACGCTCCTGCTTATCAAATCAAAGGATCTCGTTTATGTCGAGAATCTAGCAATAAGCATAGACCGTGCGCGATAAATTTTCTGTGATCTTTTCAGTCAGATTAAAATTGAAACAACAATGAACTAAAGCCAACCAAGGCTGAAAACGACACAATAAAGCCACAAATAGGTTGCGTCTTTTGAATAGTTTTTTGGGTAAACAAATGCCAACTTGAAAACACCACGCTGACAATCAAAGAAACAAAACACACGATAAGTGGCAAGGTAATGTCATGCATATAAGCGATGCTGTATTGAGAGCTTTGCAATAAAACCACAATGCTGACTAACATCGCGCCAATGATCGCCACCACAGGCAATAAACGATGAAAAGCTTGCAAGCGTGAACGAGCGAGCAGTAAGAACACATGACTCAAACTTGCGCCGAGTGTCACCATTGCCACCAGCATAAACAGCATATTGCCCCAATCGCCGCCTAATATAAGCTGGATATTGAAGAATGCGGCCACCGCGATCGCAACATATAACAACCAAATCGGCCCCGAATCTCGCGTTTTTTTCACTTTGACTTGTGAGAAGAAGAACAAAATAAGCGCCCCCACCAATGCCAACGGCCAATACAACAGCCCCAGCGCCAGCCAAGCAACCGCAATAATGGGGAATTGCTTATGGATACGACCACGCTGTCCTGGGCAAATATCGCCTTTTAATAAAATCAGTAATAACACCACTTGAGCGCCAAGCAGCATTGGGGGGATCACGCTAAGTAAATAAGTATACATAGTAAAGTAAAGCTTCCAGTTTTCATTATTTTTATGACGCGAATATTAGCAAATTTATGGTTTAAAATCTTGTGTAATATCTTATAAATACCACAAAGAGAGCGTTTAAAATTTACGCTTATTTGGCAGAATAAAAATGCTAACTAAGTTATCAGAATACCGACTTAACCCCTTATAAAATGAGGCTATCACGATAAAATAGTTTTACTTTCTACTAGTCGTTTCAGTACGAAATCTGTATACTTTGGCATCCCAAATCAGAGGTCAATTTATGTACAGCGACATCCAACTCTCATCGAAGCCAACCCCTATCGACCAATATCCTAAGTATTGGGCCGAGTGCTTTGGCCCAGCGCCTCTCTTACCGACCAGTCGAAAAGAAATGGACGCCCTTGGTTGGGATAGCTGTGACATTATTATTGTAACCGGTGATGCTTATGTCGATCACCCAAGTTTTGGTATGGCAGTGATCGGCCGTTTATTGGAATCTCAAGGCTTTCGAGTGGGGATCATTGCCCAGCCGAAATGGGACAATAAAAACGATTTTATGACCTTAGGCAAACCGAATTTATTTTTTGGTATCACCGCCGGTAACATGGATTCGATGATCAACCGCTACACCGCAGATCGCAAACTACGTCACGATGATGCTTACACTCCTAATAACGAAGGTGGCAAACGCCCCGATCGCGCAGTGTTAGTCTATTCGCAACGTTGTCGTGAAGCCTACAAAGGCACCCCGATTATTTTAGGCGGAATTGAAGCCAGTTTACGCCGCATCGCCCATTATGATTATTGGTCAGATAAAGTCCGCCGTTCGGTATTATTTGATGCTAAAGCCGATATTTTATTATTTGGTAATGCGGAACGCGCCTTAGTTGAAGTGGCGCATCGCCTTGCCAACAATGAACTGGTTGCAGACATGACCAATATTCGTGGTACTGCGATCAATATTGCCGCTGAACCGGAAGGCTACACTGTGATCGATTCTTCACGAATTGAAAAACCAAGCAAAGCCGTCTTTGTACCGATCAACCCTTATGAAGTCGAAAGCAACTGCGACACCCAATCAAAAGATCAACAAGCAGAAGATGCGGCCAAAACCCAAGTGGTTGAGATGCAACCGGCGACCATTAAATTGGATCGCACACCTCGTCACGATTCAAAAACCACCGCAGTTCGTCTACCTCCTTTCGAAAAGCTGAATAACGACCGTATTTTATACGCGCATGCCACTCGCGTTATGCACCTTGAAACCAATCCTTACTCTGGTCGTGCGCTAATTCAAAAACATGGTGACCGTGAGTTATGGGTTAACCAAGCCCCTATTCCGCTTTCCACTGAAGAAATGGACTTTGTGTTTGGTCTGCCTTATGCCCGTATTCCGCACCCTATGTATGGTAAAGCGAAGATCCCAGCTTACGACATGATCAAAACCTCGGTTAATATTATGCGCGGTTGCTTTGGTGGTTGTTCATTCTGCTCCATTACCGAGCATGAAGGCCGTATTATTCAAAACCGTTCGCAACAATCGATCTTGACCGAGTTAGAAGAAATCCGCGATAAAGTTCCTGGTTTTACTGGCACAATTTCCGATCTTGGTGGCCCTACCGCGAATATGTATCGTTTAGGCTGCTCCGATCCAAAGGCCGAAGCAAACTGCCGCCGTCCATCGTGCGTTTTCCCTGGCACTTGTAATAAGCTCGATACCGATCATCAGCACACCATTAATTTATATCGCGCGGCGCGCAAAGTGCCGGGTATTAAGAAAGTGATGATTGCCTCTGGCGTACGTTACGATCTTGCGATCCAATCGCCTGAATATGTCAAAGAATTGGTGACACACCATGTCGGTGGCTACCTAAAAATTGCCCCAGAACATACCGAAAAAGGCCCATTAGATAAAATGATGAAGCCGGGTATGGGCGCGTATGACACTTTTAAAGATATGTTTGAGAAATACAGCAAAGAGGCCGGTAAGAAGCAATATTTGATCCCATATTTTATCTCCGCTCATCCTGGCGCAGAAGATGAAGATATGTTGAATTTAGCCTTATGGTTAAAGAGCAATAGTTACGAGTGTGATCAGGTGCAAAACTTCTACCCATCGCCTATGTGCAATGCCACTTCGATGTATTACTCAGAAACCAATCCACTGAAAAAAGTGAAGTATAAACAACGCGAAGATGTGGTAGTGGCAAAAGGTGAGCGTCAACGCCGTTTGCATAAAGCATTATTGCGTTATCACGATCCTGCCAACTGGCCGCTTATTCGTGAAGCATTGATCAATATGGGTAAAAAGCATCTTATTGGGGATAAACCAAGCTGCCTGATCCCTGCTGAAGATGCGGCCAATACCTTAACACCGGCGCAACGTCGTCAAACCGGTCGTCATGGTGCTAAGCGTTTTGCTACCAAGCACACCAATTTCACCAGTAAAAATGATGGTGGTCAGCCGGATATTCGTAAAGAAGATCCTCGCAACGAAAATAGCCGAAAACAGAAGTCAGGCGACAATAAAAATCGCAACCCGAAAAATAACGGCAACCATTCTTCTAGCACTAAGCCCCATCAAGCTCGCTCCGAGCAAGCGAACGGTGGACAAGCTAAGGCAAAAGGTAAAACCACCCCATCCAATTCGAACAAACCGAATGGGACAAAGAAGCCGAATGCCAGTCAACCATCGAGCTCAGGTAAGAAACCAAATCGAACTCGGCAGCCGTTCTAGGCTTCTTCTGTAGCTTATTAATAACGTTCACATCCACAACGCCAGCTGAGATTGCTGGCGTTTTTTGTTATTTCTCATAGGCTAAACCCTACCTCTCTCTGCGATTATCTTTTTCACTTTAACAAAGCTTTGTTGCGTAATTCAAATTTAGAGGTGACAACACTAGAATGGTATTATTTCAATCAATTCGGTAAGTTTTAGGCATACCTAGCCCTGTTAGTTTATTTAAAGCTTTGATCATTGCGTAAGCTTC
>NZ_JAAUWS010000034.1:0-22798 GCF_014694465.1 Vibrio sp. S11_S32
GGCCTCTCAGCATGGTCAGTTGTGTCCGAAATCGTCACAGCCGTGACGAATCGACAGCCCTACCCAAACGTATTCGGTTTTTAACGTTCACCAGCCCTGTCAATAGGGTGCTGGTGAACGCTTACGTTTATTCATTGTTTGCCATAAAGAGTGGTAATGAAAAGCAGACAGAGAAAACTGGAGTCAGAATGCCTGATTTAACCAACTCCCTAAATACCTCTTCTCAACTGCAACATTCCCAACGACAAGAAACCGATTGCGCCGCTGATAAACTGGGCTTAAATAATCCGACCTTATGGTATAGCGGCGGTTTTATCGCGATGTTCGTGGTATTGGCTTTATTTGACGGCAAAATGTTATCAAGCATAGTCAATGCTGGCTTTGCTTGGTCGGTCAAAGTCTTTGGCCCTTATTGGCAGGTGTTACTTCTGCTGACTTTTTTAATTGGCATCGCATTAGCCGTAGGGCGCACCGGTCGGGTAGTGTTAGGCGGGATTGATACGCCAGAGATGGATAATTTTCGCTGGATGGCGATCCTCTTTTGTACCTTACTGGCGGGTGGTGGCGTTTTTTGGGCTGCGGCTGAGCCGATTGCACACTTTGTCAGTGCGCCTCCTATTTTTGAAGCGACAAAAAATGTGCAGCAACAAGCGGTGAATGCGCTTTCTCAATCGTTTATGCATTGGGGGTTTTTAGCGTGGGCAATCGTAGGCAGTTTAACCACCATTGTGGTGATGCACCTGCATTATGATAAAGGCTTACCACTCAAACCAAGAATTTTGCTTTATCCAGTATTAGGTGAGCGCGCGCTGAAAGGGCACACCGGCGCCTTGATTGATGCGTGTTGTATCATTGCGGTTGCGGCCGGAACCATAGGGCCAATTGGCTTTCTTGGCCTGCAAATCAGTTATGCGCTCAATGTATTGTTTAACATCCCAGATGGTTTTACCACTCAATTGATTATTGTGCTCTTTACCATCGTGCTTTATACCCTTTCGGCGTTAAGTGGTTTAAATCGCGGCATGCAAATGCTCAGTCGTTATAATGTGATTTTAGCGGTTGGCTTAATGCTGTATATCTTAATTTTCGGCCCAACCAGCTTTATTTTTAACACTTATATTCAAGGTGTTGGCAGTATGGTTGATAACTTTATCCCGATGGCAACCTATCGTGGGGATGAAAGTTGGCTTGGCGGTTGGACTGTTTTCTTTTGGGGGTGGTTCTTAGGCTATGGACCTATGATGGCGATCTTTATCGCGCGTATTTCTCGTGGTCGTTCGATTCGTGAGTTAATTTGCACCATCAGTATTGTTGCGCCTTTAGTGACTTGTTTTTGGTTCACCATTATTGGCGGCAGTGGTTTAGCGTTTGAAATTGCCAACCCAGGAAGTGTCAGCGATGCATTTGCAGGCTTTAATTTGCCTGGTGCGCTGCTGGCAGTGACCCAACAGTTTCCAATGCCGACTTTAATTTCGATTTTGTTTTTAATACTCACCACCATTTTTATCGTCACGACCGGTGATTCGATGACTTATACCATTAGTGTGGTGGTTAGCGGGGAGACAGAACAGAACGGGATCATCCGTACCTTCTGGGGTGTGATGATGGGGGTTACGGCGTTGGTTTTGATTTCACTAGGCGAGGGTGGGATTTCGGCGTTGCAATCCTTTATCGTGATCACGGCTGTACCGGTATCATTGATATTGTTACCTTCGCTTTGGAATGCACCACAAATAGCAATCAAAATGGCGAAAGAGCAAGGCTTTGATTAATAGGTTAATAGATTCATCACTTGTTAGGCTTTAATGAGTTAGGGGCAGTTTATGCCCCTTATTTATGTGTTGGACTATGATGGCAAAAAATTATCAACCCGATGAGATTTTAACCTGATATTTTAGTATCTTATTGTCTTATCACGGTTAACCTTGACAGAGATTCATGTTGAGCGTGAGTGGTTGGATATTTTTATTAAGGCTTGTTATGACGCTCTCTATTTGGTTTTCATTAGTGTTGATTTGTTTGCTGGGAGCTATGTCTCCGGGGCCGAGTTTGGCTATGGTGGCTAAGCATAGTTTGGCGGGTGGACGTGCAAATGGATTGGCAACCGCTTGGGCGCACGCTTTTGGTATTGGTCTGTATGCGTTATTCACTATTCTAGGTTTAGCGGTTTTATTGCATCAATTTCCCAGTGTTTTTAAACTGATCACTTATGCTGGCGCGCTTTATTTAGCGTGGTTAGGTTGGAATGCGATTCAATCGAAAGGCGGTATTGCCGAGCGGTTGGAGTCGGGCAAAACCTGTTCAGTCTATCAATCCGCCAAAGAAGGTTTCTTGATCTCGATTTTAAGCCCTAAAATCGCGATATTTTTCACCGCATTATTTAGTCAATTTGTGGCAGTCAGTGCAGAAACCAGCAGTAAGGCTATTATTGTATTAACCCCATTTTTTATTGATGCTCTTTGGTATACCTTGATCACCTTTATGCTTTCGAGCCAAGCATTGTTGGGCACTTTAAGACGTAAAGCACATTGGATTGATCGTGTTTCTGGTGTGGTGTTAATCTTATTAGCGCTGCGAGTGGTGTGGATGGTTTGATTTTAGGTGAGCTAAAAATTGCAGCCAAAGGAGTGGAGTAATGGAGATCAACTTTAACTGGGAAGATGCTAGCCAAGTTATTATTGGGGCATTTACGTTGGCAGTTCCGATCTCATTTTCTGAGGAAGCATGGGATCTCAGCCGCACGCTACCAATGCTCAATATTGGTATGCTATTTGGCACTTCAATCGTAATCCTAGCTTTTTTTGCCTATCAAAGTGTGTTCCAAAGTGACGTCCAACACCGTATGTTTGCCTTTGTATTTCGGATCGTTTTTACTTATTTTCTTACTCTATGTGTCGTCGCATTAGTGTTGTTTTCACTCAATAAATTGCCATTAGATGCAGAACCATTATTGGCACTTAAACGATTGATTATTATTGCAATGCCAGCTTCAATGGGCGCAATAGTCGTGGACAGTTTTGATAAAGAGTGAATAAGGGTAAATCACGCGAAAGGATAAAAATAGGATAGAAAGGAAAAGGGAGCGGTTGATAAATGAGCCGCTCCCTTTTTTTGGTTGAAATTGAGCATCGTTAAATGCTCAATGTCGACATGGGTTATTTGGTCGATAATGCGCTGTTAACGATCGACGACATAAAACGTTGCTGAGTGGCAGAGTCTGATTTATTAAACCAAAAATGCAGCATTTCTTCTTCGGTATTTTGGTAGGCTGCTTTAGTCGCCGGTTTTGTTTTGGCGAATGCTTGGCTCATCACTGAAGAGGTAAAGCGTTGCTGAGTGGCGGTATCTGCTTTATCAAACCACTGATGCAACATCTCCTCTTCGGTATTTTGATATTGGACAGCGGTGGTCGTTGTAGCGGCTACAGGAGCAGAAGCTGCAACAGGAGCTGTGGCAGCGACTGCTGTGATGGCCGCAACGCCACCCTTCTTATTGTATGCGACAGATTCTACTTCATATTTACGACCAAGTTGGACGCCATTCTTGAGCAGTTTGTCTTGTGCAACTTTAACTTCATTACCATTTTGGTCAACTAATTTCCATGTTGGATTTTTATCAAAATCACGAGCTTGATCGGCGCTACGGTATTTCGGCATCACCAGTTCTAGTTGGCTATCGGTGGCATCAAATTTAGTGATAATAGCATCAGTAGTTACATTTACTTGGTCATTACCTTCTTGAAATACAGGTTGGTAACGGAACACAATTTGGTTCACACCATCGGGCAAGGTGACGCTTTTTTCACTAGCAAACAAACCACCATTGATGTCTGGATCCGCGCTATTGGTTGCCAACATATCGACATTACTTGGAAACTTAATAGTCACATCGGCTGCAGCGGTAGCACTAAAGCAGAGTAGGGCAGCAAGAGCAGCCGGCGTTAAGACAGAGCGAGTAATTGACATGTTGGTATCCTTTTCGTCAATGAAGATAATAGATGAACAGCAATAGAAAAGGGCTCTAACTGAGAAGAGCCCTTTGATTTTCTTCTTTTTATTTTTTTGCGTTATTTTGTTGCTTGTCCGCTTCTGTTAGTTCGCGGATTTTACGGCTGATATCACGACGCTGTTTTGAAATTTCTGCACCAGTGATGATGTGGTCATCAACACGATCTTCATAATCGGCTTTCATGTTCTTGATGATGGCAATGATTTCTTCTTGAGACATTTCTACGTGAATATAATCCATAAGGTTGTCTAGCAGATCAACACGCTTACGGTTATCACGGATTTTTTTCTCGTTATCCAGAATTTCACGTTTCAGTTTATTTTTACGACGAGCTTGGTTTACGATTTCAAATACGTTAGCCATGGTTTCTTCCTAATTAAAAAGTTAAAAATAAAATCCTATTTATCAAATTAAACCATATCCCTATCTCGCATAACAGCGCTAAGATCAAAATAAACGAGGATTGTGACGCTTCTTGTTTATCCTCGTCTACTTTTTAACCACTCAAAGCTTAAATGACAAAGGGTGAACTAAAGTCATTGAAATGAAGTCGAAAATAATATGATATAGACATCAGTCGTTTAGGCTTCAATCGACTTACCTCGATTAAAAGGCTTTTATCTCGAACAACATTTAATCACGAAAGATCAATAGCCCTAGTATGATGGATGAAAATGACAAAAATAAGATAGATAAATCAATCTATCGTTTTCGAAAAGCTTACCAAGAGGCCAGATATTGGTCGGATAAACTAAAATTAGAGCTGAACCGCAAACAGATCATGGTGGTCAGCAATAATGGACATAAAATCTCACGCTTGTGTCGTTGGGATCATTGAGGCCATAGGGTCAATCAGAGGAAAAAAAATGAATATTGAATTATCGGCAGTAGAAGCGCGTGTGATAGGTTGTTTGATTGAAAAAGAAGTCACAACCCCAGATTATTACCCACTGACACTCAATAGTTTAACCACCGCATGCAATCAAAAAAGTAATCGTGAGCCGGTTATGGCGCTTACAGAAGCAGAAGTGATGGATGCTACAACTGCATTGATTGCGCGTCATTTAATGACCGATGAAAGCAGCTTTAATAGCCGCGTCTCTAAGTTTCGTCATCGTTTTTGTAATACTGAATTTGGCTCGCTGCAATTTAGCGATCAACAACGTGCGATTGCCTGTTGTTTATTATTACGTGGTGCACAAAGCCCAGGGGAAATCCGCACGCGTACCAATCGTTTGTGTGAATTTACCGATGTGAAAGAAGTGGAAGCAGTTCTAGATCAAATGGCCGCTAACCCAGAAGGGGCGGTGGTGGTGAAGTTACCTCGTGAAGCCGGTAAACGTGATTCACGTTATATGCACTTATTTAGTGGTGAGATTGATATTGCGGCATTAGAAGCGGCTGCGCCTGTGCAAAGAGTTGCGGTGAGCTCATCTCAATATGAACAACGTATTGCTCAGCTTGAAGGTGAGGTGGTGCAATTAAAAGCGGATATGGCCGAACTAAAAGCGTTAATCGTTGATTAATGCACAGCTCTGACATGACTGATGTGACGGTTACCCCACACAAACAATGGCATGTGTACTTGATAAGGACGCGTGCCAATAGTTTATATTGCGGTATTACCAATGATTTAGCCCGTCGATTTGCGCAGCATCAATTAGGTAAAGGCGCGAAATATTTACGCGGTAAAGGCCCATTAGAACTGGTGTGGTCACAATCGGTTGATGATAAAAGCGCGGCGCTGAAAGAAGAAATAAGAATTAAAAAGCTGTCGAAGGCTTATAAGGAAAGGTTGGTGTTAGAAGGATAAATTTGGTGGCGTTAATCACACGCCACCGAATATAAAGTCGAAATTATGCTGCTGTCATTAATTGATCTTGAGATTGGTTTTGAACCGGTGCTTTTACCGTGATACATAACACTAATGATACGACTAATAGCATCAACATTACGCCAAATACCGCGCTAAATCCGCCAAATAGTGAAGCAATGATTGAGCCAATTAAGCTGCCGATACCAAACCCTAAGTAGATAACGCCATAGTTCTGAGTTAAGTTGTTCAAACCAAAGAAATCGCTGACTAATGATGGGAACACAGTAATGGTTCCGCCAAAACTAAAGGCCACACAAGCCACTGCAAAGTAGAAGCTCATTTCATTGAGTGACATAAAACGCAGTGCCAATACCCCAGCAAGACAAACAATAACTGCAATCGAAACCACTTTAATACGAGATATTTTGTCGGATAAAATACCAAGGACTAAACGACCACTTAAGTTTGCGATTGCAATAATTGCTACCGCACTCGCTGCTGCAGCAACTGAGAGATGTACATAACTTTCACCGATATCTTTCGCTACACCAATAACATATAAACCAGACATACAAATGGTTAAGAAAATAATAGACAATACCCAAAATTGTTTGGTTTTTACTGCATCATTCAAAGTCATATCTTTTGATGTATTTTGGCTTTGTTGTTGCGTCTCCACCTGTGGTGCATCGGTCATCATCAATGCGCCGATGATCACCATAGTTGTGACTAATGCTCCCCACACTTCAAACGTCATATTTAGGTTGTCGTTAGTTAGGAAGTATAAATTGATGTATTTGAATCCTAAACTGCCAAGGCCATAAGCACCAATAGCATAAGCAGAAGCTAAGCCCTTACGCTCAGGGAAGAACTTCACACAATTGGAAAGTGTCATTAAATAGCCTGTACCATCGGCAAAGCCTAACAATAAGCCCGCGGTTAAATACAATGCCCATAAATGTGTTACGTGAGAGATGGCCATTAACGTCGCACCCATTAACAATGCCGCGCCAATGGTCACTTTACGCACTCCAAATTTAGCTTGTAGTTTACTTGATAGTGATGATGCAACCGCAAGTGATAAGCTTAAAATGCCGAAAGAAAATGCCACTTGGCTGACAGGTTGATCTAATTGCTTGGCAAGAGGGGCATTAAATAAGCTCCAAGTATAAACCGAACCTAATGCAAATTGAGTCAGGATAGTACCAAGTAAGGTCCATAAGCGAACATTGCTTTGGTTAGAGGTTTTAGCCTCGGTATTGGTGGTTGAAATAGCCATAGTTTAGCTCCAAATTTAACTTAAATCATAGGGTCAAAGCCCGTCTCTAAGGTCTAAGTTACAAGCATTATTCAGTAATACAATGGAGGGCGAATGATATAAAATGAACTGCATTTGTATGGCGTGAAATGCAATATAAGCGCATCAAATGCAATTTGGCCGAGTGATGATTTGTCAATAATGGAGAATGGGAGCGGTTATCAGGATTGGATATTCAATTAAGTGGAAGTTTCAAACTCACTCAGTTTATAGCCCCATTAGAATTCGGAATTCCTTCACATTACCACGACTGACCGGCACTTCTTTAGCAGCATGGGCTAACGTTAATAAATAGGTGCTATTCACGCTTGGCTTTATTTGTTTGATTTGCTGCAAATTGATGCAATATGAGCGATGACAGCGATAGAATTGCGCTTCTGGCAGGCGACTAATGAGCTCGCTGATCGGGTACTGAGCCACTAACTCTTGTCCTTGAGTCGTATAAACTTGAGTGATTTTTTCATTTGCCCATGCATAAACAATATCTTGCTTATCGATGATACAGATTTTGCTGCCATCTTGCAGCGGCAGGTGATTTTGTCCGTCGGCAGGATGAGACTTGGCATTCGAACTCGTTGGCTGAGCAATCGGCTGTGGATTGACGATAGCTTCTAACTTCTCAAGCGCACGGAGCATGCGCTGCTCATTTAAAGGTTTAAGCAAGTAATCCAGCGCTTCAATTTCAAACGCATCGGCGGCATGTTCTTTATACGCGGTGGTAAAAATAATATGCGGCGGTGACGGCATTTGGTGAAGGTTCTTTGCCAGCATCACGCCATCAATCGAGGGAATATTAATATCTAAAAATACCACATCCACTTGTGCGCTCTGCAAATATTTAAACGCTTCAAGTCCATCATTAAAATCGGCTTTAATCTCGATTTTACTGTGCTTATTAATTAAATAGGTTAACTCTTCACGCGCCAGATATTCATCTTCAACAATTATTGCAGTGGTCATTTGTTTAGCCTTTTGTATTCTGTGATCTGGATTATGAGAGTGTAATGTCAAAACTGACTTGGGTGTAAACACGCCCATTCTCTAACGTGATTCGCTCAATATTCAAACCATGTCCATATAATAAATACACCCGCTGGTGGACATTGATTAAGCCGATTTTATGCTTTTCCATTTTATTGGTTTTGAGTTTATCGATAAGGTCCGAGTTAATGCCTGAACCGGTATCGAGTACTGAGACTCGAATAAACTCAGCATGCTGTTTGACCGATATAATGACTTCACCGTTTTCTCGCGACGGTTGGATCCCATGTTGAATCGCGTTCTCGACTAAAGGTTGGATCAATAAGCATGGGATTTTGGTATGAACGGCATCAATATCGAAACTGACGGTCAGTTTGTCGCCAAAGCGCGCTTGCTCAATCGCCACATAGTCTCGCACTTGTTGCAGTTCATGTTGCACATCAATTAAGTCATCATCGCGTTCCAAATTATAGCGTAAAAAATCGGCTAAATTAGCGATAAGACTACGGGCTTTATCGGGTTGGATGCGGATCAAAGTTGAAATAGCATTTAGCGCATTAAATAAAAAATGTGGATTGATCTTATGTTGCAGCGCAGAAAATTCAGCCTTTTGCACCATGACATTGGCTTGTTGCACTCTCGATGCCACCAATTGGGTAGAAATCAATTGTGATAAACCTTTCGACATTTCTTGCAGAGCTTGGCCGATTTTATTTTCTTGAGTATAAAAAATTTTAAGTGTTCCCGTCACGTCAGTCCCTTCAAATAACGGCATGATCAATACCGATTGAAAGCGCCCCGTTTGTAGTTTGTTGTGTACCGTTTGCTGGCGCTTGGCGATGGAACGTTGGGTTAATTCACTAATACGTTTATCGGTGACGAGATAACTTTCGTTGTTAAGGTAATCCTCGACGCCGATGCCAGTATAGGCCAAGACATCTTGAGTATTAGTCATTGATACTGCATCGGCAGCGGTTTCTTTACAGATTATCTCACACAGTTTTTGTAAGCTTTGGGGATCATTTTTATGGACATAAGGCAAAGTTTGGTTGGCAATATCAAGTGCGATTTTTGCTTGCTGTGCTGCCGCTTGTTCTTTTTCATCATCGATATCTTGTACTCGTTTGATGATCAAGCCTATACAGGTTGACCCTAAAATCATCGGAAGAGCGATATTGGAAACAATACTCAGCGCCAGCTCTTTTTCTTTGGCTAACATCACGATTAAGAACATGGTTAAACATTCACAAAAAATACCGGCGCCAATGCCATAGCACATGTAATCTTTTTTCTCGGTATGTTTGTGGACCACGGTACTTAACACACCCGCTAGAATACTGGTGATCAAACAGGGGATAGAGGTAGGGCCATCAATATCAATTAAATAACGATGAATACCAGACAATATACCGGCCGGTAGTCCAACCCAAGGGCCAAATAGAATACCACCAGAAACGATGGCAATAATTCGAACGTTGATGAGGGAGCCTTCAACTTCCACTCCGGTATAAGTACTGAAGATCGCAAAGAAGATAAACAGCAGGGAGATCAATGCTACTTCAAAGGTTTTACGCTCAGAAGCTTGTTTGTTCATAATGTTTTTGAATAACTTCGCTTGGGTCAATAAAAACAAAGCGGTGAGCATTAAGGCGGCGCGCTCAAGCACCTCAAATAACATTAAAAATTGGCTGTGGTACACGAAAATTTCCAGAAGCAGTAAAGGCGATAAATAAGCATAACACCGATTGGCGTAAGTTTAGTGTATATCGCCTTTATTTAAACCAGCTTAATTTTTTATGCAAACGGGTAACGCTACCGACAATGATCAGTGATGGGCTGATCGCTTGATTAGCAATATCTTCTAGATCACAAAGTTGAGCGGTTAATACTCGCTGTTGTGAGGTGGTGCCACGCTCGATAATCGCGCAAGGAGTATCACTGGCTAAACCGTGAGCGATAAGGTTTGTTTTGATCACCGGTGCTTGTTTGAGTCCCATGTAAAACACTAAGGTGTGATTATTATGCGCTAGGCTTTGCCATTCAATGTCGCGGCCTTCTTTTTTCAAATGTCCGGCAATAAATTGCACACTTTGGGCGTGATCACGATGGGTTAAAGGAATGCCCGCATAAGCGCTGCAACCGGATGCGGCAGTGATCCCCGGCACCACTTCAAAACCAATATTATGCTCGACTAAGGTTTCAAGCTCTTCACCACCACGGCCAAAAATAAAGGTATCCCCGCCTTTTAAGCGCACCACATGTTTACCTTCTAATGCCTTATCAACCAATATCTGGTTAATTTGATCTTGCGGTACACAATGTTGACTCAGCTTTTTGCCGACAAACAATAACTCAGCATCAGGGTTAACCAGCGCCATGATTTCATCGGAGACTAAACGATCGTACACCACTACATCGGCAGCTTGAATTAAGCGATAGGCTTTGAGGGTGAGTAGTTCGGGATCACCTGGGCCTGCGCCTACTAAGGAAACGAAAGGAGAATGAGATGCTGTCATGTGAGATACCTTTAAAATAAGGTGGACATAGGGAATATGGCGAGTATTTTGGACCCGAGACCCGAGACCCGAGACCCGAGACCCGAGACCCGAGACCCGAGACCCGAGACCCGAGACCCGAGACCCGAGACCCGAGACCCGAGTTTTCGACTAATATTATGCTTTTGCTTTTACCGCCGCGACTTCTACATCTTTCTCAAACACTGGACGTTCATTTTTTGGGGTGGCAAACCAGTAACCAAAGCCCATAAATATTGCACCAGACACGATGTTACCAAGCGATACCCAAAGTAGGTTATGACCAATACCCGCAAGTGTAAAGGCATCAGAGTGATTGCCAAAGTAAGACAAAGCAAAGATAGTCATGTTGGCAATCGAGTGCTCAAAACCTGCGCCGATGAAGGCCAATAGACACCACCAAATCGCGATGAATTTGCCTGTGCCTTCAACACGTTGACACATCCAGATGGCTAAACAAACCAGCCAGTTACACAAAATGCCTTTAAAGAATAAGACACTTGCAGGGGCCATCGTTTTGCCTAGTGCCGCGGCGTGTAAAAAGCTTTTTGGATCAGGTAGAAGGCTACCACCTCCCGCGAGGAAGAAGAGGTAAGCGACAAAGACTGAACCAATTAAATTGCCCATCCAAGTTTGTGGCAGTACGCGTAAATTGTCTTTCCAACTAATTTGACCTGTGATCGCGCCAAAGGCTAAAAACATCGTATGACCGGTAAATAATTCCGAGCCGGCAATGATCACTAAGGTTAAGGCTATACCAAAGGTTGCGCCCATGACTAAAGGACGAATAGAAGGGTCAACAAGGCCGCCAAAAGTGAAGATTAAAATGATGCCGATACCGACATAAGCGCCCGCCATAGCAGAGCTAATCCAAAAGCCAAGTGGGTTGCTATCGGCAAGTTTTACGATTCGCTCAGCATTGTTCGAGCATTTTTTTATGGTATCTGTGTACATGGTTATTTCCTAGTGCAAGTTTAAATATTAATAGCGACTCGATTCTGGCTCTAAAAAAGAAAGAAAATCGAGTCGCTATGGATATTGAAACTAGAAAGCAGTCATTCCGTACCAGCTTTGTTTAAGCTTAAGTACGGAATAATGTATTGAGGATCAAGTGTATATTTAGCCTACGCTTTTACTTCTATCTGGCTGCCATTTACACGGATTTCATACGTTGCGACATTCATCGCGTCGTTTTCCATGCAAATCCCAGTTTCTAGGTTGAAGCGTTGTTTTTTCAGTGGACTCGCCACCCAAAGCTCACCATCATGCTCACAAATCAAACCGCGTGATAACACATTTGATTGCGCAAACGGGTCCATATTATTAATCGCAAATAATTGCTCATCAAAACGTGGACGGAAGATAGCTACTTGCTGACCATTAACCAAAGCACACACACCGGTTTTTGGGGTAATGTCACTCAGCTGACATACGCTGATCCAGCTTGATTTTTTTGCTTTTTGTTGATCTGTCATTACGCTTCCTCCGTGGTGTTTTTAAGATCAGTATGCAAAATGTCGCCTTTAAGATGCGGGTACTTTTCGGTGAATGTTGCAGGGCGATGTTGCTCACGCTCAGCCACATAAGACACGTTATCATCACGCTCATCACTGTTGATGAAGTGATCAAAACGTTTTAATTGCGCGTCATCGTTAAGCGTTTCTTGCCATTCACAACGGTAATCATCGACTAGGACTTGGATGTCTTTTTCTAATTGCGCATTAATACCAAGCGTGTCGTCAATCACCACTTTGCGTAGGTAATCCACACCGCCTTCTAGGTTTTCTAACCAAGTGGCGGTACGTTGCAATTTATCGGCGGTACGAATGTAGAACATCAAGTAACGGTCGATGTATTTGATCAGAGTATCTTGATCCAGATCCGACGCTAATAAGTCACCATGACGAGGGATAGTACCGCCATTACCGCCGACATACATGTTCCAACCACTGTCGGTGGCAATCACGCCTAAATCTTTACCTTGAGCTTCTGAACACTCACGAGTACAGCCCGACACACCAAACTTCATCTTATGCGGTGAGCGAATGCCTTTGTAGCGATGCTCTAGTAGTGCGCCTAAACTGCTGCTGTCTTGCACGCCGTAACGACACCAAGTTTGACCTAAACAGGTTTTCACCATACGCAGAGATTTACCATAAGCTTGACCAGTTTCGTAACCTGCCGCGATAAGCTTGCTCCACACTTGTGGAAGGTCATTTTTCTGTACGCCAAATAAACCGATACGTTGCGCGCCAGTGACCTTGGTGTATAAGTTGTATTCTTGCGCCACTTGCGCCAATACGATTAACGCTTGTGGTGTCACTTCGCCGCCCGCCATTCGAGGAATAACCGAGTAAGTGCCGTCTTTTTGAATGTTACCTAAGAAGCTATCGTTGGTTTCTTGCAGGCCAACGTGCTGAGGTTTTAAAATATGATCACCCCAACAAGACGCCAAGATAGAGCCCACGGTTGGTTTACACACTTCACAGCCATAACCGTGTCCGTGTTTTTCCAGTAATTGATCAAATGAACGAATGCCTTCGATGCGGCATAAATGGAATAGCTCTTGGCGCGAGTATTCAAAGTGCTCACAGATATCGTTTTTGACTTCGATACCGGCTTTGGCTAATTCAGCGTTCAATACTTGAGTGACCATAGGCACACAGCCGCCACAACCGGTACCGGCTTTGGTGACCATTTTGATATCACCAATCGTGGTATGACCCTCGGCAACTGCGGCAGCAATTTGACCTTTAGTGACATCAAAACATGAACAAATCACCGCTGTGTCGGGTAGGGCATCAGCGCCCATAGTCGGTTTTTCGCCGCCAGCGTGGGCTGGTAGGATCAAGGCATCGGGGTGCTCGGGCAGATCCATATCATTTAAGTGCAATTGCAATAAGTTGCCGTAATCAGACGTATCACCAACTAACACTGCGCCTAATAGCTTCATACCATCTTCAGACACGATTAAACGCTTGTACACGCCTTCGTCATCATTTTGATAAACAAAGCTTTTACAGTTAGGTGTGCGGCCATTTGCATCGCCAATGCTGCCCACTTTTACACCGAGTAATTTCAGCTTGGCACTCATATCGGCGCCGGTAAATTCGCTGTCGGTTTTACCAAGAAGTTGATCAACCACCACTTGCGCCATTTTATAACCAGGGGCGACTAAACCAAAGAAGGCACCGTTCCAAGATGCACATTCACCAATTGCGTAAATGTCAGGATCTGAGGTTTGGCAGTTGTCGTTAATCGCAATACCGCCGCGAGGACCAATCTCTAATTCAGCCTGACGAGAGAGGCGATCTTGTGGGCGGATACCCGCAGAAAATACGATGAAATCCACTTCAAGCTCAGTGCCATCGGCAAACTTCATGGTGTTACGTGCGCTTTCGCCTTGTGGCAGTATTTCTAAGGTGTTTTTGCTGGTATGAACTTGCACGCCCATACGCTCAATTTTACTGCGCAGTTGTAAGCCACCTTGCAGATCAAGTTGCTCGGCCATTAACACTGGCGCAAATTCGATCACATGGGTTTCAACTCCGAGCGCTTTTAAAGCCCCTGCGGCTTCAAGGCCCAGTAAGCCACCACCGATAACCACACCGCTCTTACTTTTTTTGGCTGTCGCTTCAATGGCTTTTAAATCTTCGATAGTACGGTAAACAAAACAGTCTTTGCTTTCGTTGCCTTTGATCGGCGGTACAAATGGGTAAGAGCCGGTTGCCATAACAAGTTTGTCGTATTGGATTTCACGACCAGAGCTTGAATAGACGGTTTTATTTTCACGGCTGATGTTAATCGCACGTTCACCAATCAGCACTTTGATATTGTGCTTTTGGTAGAAGCCTTCTTTAACAAGAGACAGTTCATCGGCTGTGTGATGGGAGAAATAAGACGATAAGTGAACGCGGTCATAGGCAACGCGTGGCTCTTCACAAAATGCGGTGATCTCAAATTTGTTTAGATCGCCTTTTTCAACCAGGTCTTCGATAAAGCGGTGACCCACCATACCATTACCAATGATGACTACTTTGGTTTTGTTTGCACTTACTTCGGTCATAAATCTGCCCAATTAGAAATGAAATTGTACTTATAATGAGGATTTTGTGATCTAGAGTCATGACTTAAATCAAATTGGCAAAAAAACTATCCGAAAGGGGTAGTGGGACTAGGAGGAAGGTAATGCTGTGTGGCAGGGCTAAAAACACAAAGCCCCTTTCACTTTGCAATGAAAAGGGCTTTATTTTTTATAGGTATATTTGTTTTATTTCGCTTAATCGAGTTGCTTATCTTTGGTTACTGATAAGATTGCGATACAAATAACAGCCACCGCAACAAACCCACCTAAGATAATGGTTGGCATCGCCGCGTAGCCTAAGACATGCCAGATAACGTATTCTAAAGTACTCATTCGTTTTCCTTTTCCTTTTCCTTTTCTTTACTCAGGGCTTAGGGGCTTATTGCCAACCTGCCACATCTTTCATGTCAGGCAGTTTATGTGCAATACCTTTGTGACAATCTACACAAGTTTTATCGCCATCAGCCAGTGCCGTTGAGTGTTGCTTCACGGCGCGTGGGCCTTGCTCTGAAAAGTCCATATAGTTGAACTGGTGACAGTTACGACACTCTTGAGAATCATTGTCTTTCATACGTTGCCATTCACGATGTGCTAGATGGCTACGACGTGCTTTGAATTTTTCTTCAGTATTAATGGTGCCCATCATCGCGCCATATAATTCTTTAGAAGCTTGCACTTTACGCACAATTTTGTCAGTCCAATTATGAGGGACATGACAGTCAGAACAAATAGCACGCACACCCGAACGGTTAGAGTAGTGAATGGTTTCACGGATCTCTTTTACGATAGGAGCATGACAGCCAGAACAAAATTCTTCGGTGCTAGTGGCTTCTAAACCGGTATTAAATGCACCCCAGAATAATAGACCACCCATAAAGCCCATAAACAGAATCACCCCTGCCGCGGCCTTACTTGGTGTGGATAAACGCTTCCAGAAATTTTTAAGGATTTTCATAATACTCTCTCTTATCGCTTAACTGGAGTAACAGCATCGTTGCTCCAGTTAAGCTCAGCGTTTTATTTTAACGAATCAACACGTTGGAATTCGTTCTCAACCAAAGGTTTCGCATCGGCTTGTGGTACGTGACACTGCAAGCAGAAGTAACGACGAGGTGACACATCAGACAATACAGCGTCTTGACGGTTCACGTAGTGAGTGACACTGATTTTAGTCGCGCCCATTTCTTTGGCGTTTTTCCAACTGTGACAAGCTAAACATTTGTTGGCGTTTAAAGAAACTTCGTAGTTGCGAATGGTATGTGGGATCAATGGTGGTTGATACACGTAATCGCTGTCTACTTGGTGATCTTTAGGGAAACGCTTGAACTCATCAGCTGGACGAGTTGACTCAATTTCACTTGCGCCACGCAATGACTCTAAACCGCCAATACCACCAGGGTTAGTGGCGACCGGCGTGATTTGATCGCTTGCGTCTTCTGCTTGTACGGCACCGATGATCAGCATTGATGCTGCTACGAATGCCAGAATGATCTTTTTCATAATCTTCTCCGATTTCTTTGATTTATAATGCTAGGTACTTAAACGCTGGCCACTTTGGTGATCTTCACAGGACACTTTTTGTAATCTGTCTGTTTAGATAGCGGATCAGTGGCATCCAAAATCAATTTATTGACTAGGACGCGAGCATCAAAGAAAGGTACGAATACTAAGCCCTTCGGCGGACGATTTCGACCACGAGTTTCAATACGAGTGCGAATTTCACCACGAGGAGATTGAATTAATACTTCATCGCCACGGCGTAAATTACGGCTCTCTGCGTCATCTGGATGAATATAACAATGCGCATCTGGCATCGCTTTATACAACTCAGGTACACGACGCGTCATAGTACCAGTATGCCAATGCTCAAGCACACGACCACTACATAACCATAGGTCGTATTCTTTATTTGGCACTTCTGGTGGCGCTTCATAAGGCGCAGAGATGATCAGTGCTTTACCATCTGGTTTACCATAGAAGTCACGTTCAGCACGTTTTGCATACGGGTCATATTCTGGGTTAAAGCGCCATAAGGTTTCTTTGCCATCCACAACTGGCCAACGCAGACCACGAACGGTATGGTACACATCGTATGGGGCTAAATCATGACCGTGTCCACGACCAAACTCTGCGTATTCTTCAAATAGACCTTTTTGAACGTAGTAACCTGCGGCTTTTGCATCATCGTTTAGCTCTTGAGCTTCCGATAATGGGAACTTATCAACATTGCCGTTACGGAATAAAATATCGTACATGGTTTTGCCGCGAAGCTCTGGCGCTTTTGCCATTAGCTCTTCGTCCCACACTTCTTCAATTTTGAAGCGTTTAGCAAATTCCATGATCTGCCAAAGGTCAGATTTTGCGCCTTCAACTGGAGAGACTTGCTGATACCAAGCTTGAGTACGACGCTCTGCGTTACCGTATGCGCCTTCTTTTTCTACCCACATTGCGGTTGGTAGCACTAAGTCAGCCGCTTGAGCGGTAACCGTTGGGTATGGGTCAGAGCAAACGATGAAGTTACGTGGATCACGGTAGCCCGGTAAACGCTCAGTATTGATGTTTGGACCGGCTTGCATGTTGTTATTACACATGATCCAGTAGGCGTTTAGCTTGCCATCTTTTAACATGCGATCTTGTTGTACAGCATGGTAACCAGGTTTTGGCGGAATGGTGCCTTCCGGTAGTTTCCAGATTTTCTCTGCAATCTTACGGTGCTTAGGATTCGCAACCACCATGTCGGCAGGCAGACGGTGTGAGAAGGTACCCACTTCACGTGCAGTACCACAAGCCGATGGTTGACCGGTTAATGAGAACGGGCTGTTGCCTGGTTCTGAAATTTTACCGGTTAATAAGTGCAAGTTGTAAACGAGGCTTTGCATCCAAACGCCACGAGTATGTTGGTTCATACCCATAGTCCACAGTGACATCACTTTGGTTTTTGGATCGGCGTATTGTTTTGCCATTGCGACTAAATCTTCAGGTAGGACACCCGACATTTCAGCGGTTTTTTCTAGAGTATAAGGTGCAACCGAGGCTTTATATTCTTCAAATGAGATATCCGACATTGCACCTGAGTTTGGATTTTTAGCTTTTTCTTGCAGCGGATCATCATCACGCAGACCATAACCGATATCTGTCACGGCTTGTTTGAAGTGAGTGTGCTTTTTAACGAAATCCCAGTTTACGGCATCGTTTTGAATGATGTAGTTTGCAATGAAGTTCGCAATCGCTAAATCAGATTGTGGATGGAAAACCATGCCACTGTCGGCCAGCTCAAAGCTGCGATGGTAGTAAGTCGAAAGGACGTTCACTTTAACATGTGGGTGGCTTAAACGGCGGTCAGTGATACGAGTCCAAAGAACAGGGTGCATTTCAGCCATGTTTGAACCCCAAAGCACGAAAGAATCAGCGTGTTCGAAGTCATCATAACAACCCATAGGTTCATCAATACCAAAGGTACGCATAAAGCCAACAACAGCAGAAGCCATGCAGTGACGAGCGTTCGGATCAATGTTGTTTGAACGGAAGCCAGCTTTCATCAATTTAGAGGCTGCGTAACCTTCCATTACAGTCCATTGACCAGATCCAAACATACCGACGCTGGTAGGGCCTTTTTCTTTAATAGCCGCTTTAAATTTATCGGCCATCACATCAAACGCTTTGTCCCAAGAGACAGGGGCGAAATCACCATTTTTATCAAATTTACCGTCGGTCATACGCAGCAATGGCGTATTTAAACGATCTTTACCGTACATGATTTTTGATAAGAAGTAGCCTTTGATACAGTTTAGGCCTTTATTTACTGGTGCTTCAGGGTCGCCTTGTGTTGCCACAACACGGCCATTTTGAGTACCGATTAGTACCGAGCAACCTGTACCACAAAAACGACATGGGGCTTTATCCCATTTAATCGCCGTTTCATCAGAGCTTACAATCAGGTTAGTAGCGGAGGCCGAAAGGCTGATCCCAGCTACTGCCGCGGCTGATGCGGCTGCGTTTGCTTTTACAAACGCACGTCTTGTCATTTTCATACATTACCCTCAGATTTGAATCCAGTCATATCGTAATTCATTATAGTTTTGGTATTTTTATTTTGCTGCCAGCACGGATTTATTCAGCGTTGACAAATGGTGTCTCTTTTATTTCATCGTCATCAAGATCAGTTTCGATTTGATGAAAAACTAATGCCACACTCAGTACATGGTCGAGATTGTTAATCACATCGATAGTATCGGTGATATACCCTTGGTTTTGAGTCTCAACCACTACTACTAACTTTCCTTCTTCGCTTTCACCGTAGATTTCTACCCCATCTAAAGAGGTAATTTTGGCTTTTATTTTCTCTAGGTATTTCGGTACAACATGAACCACTAAGCTCGAGATGTGCACTTCATTTAGCGCCATAAATCCATTCTCTTTATTTAAGTTAATTTAATCTGTATTGCGTTGGTAGGACAAACCGAAACACACGCACCACAACCGGTACAATCATCAGTAATAATATTGGGTTGTGCGACAGTCCCTACCGCTAATTTAAACCGAATAGCTTGAGTGTCACACATATCACCGCAACTTCGGCATTCAACATTTTGTTTTGCAATACAACTATCATTAATGATGGCTTTTGCAGTCCATACAGGCTCTTCTTGAGCATAGAACAAAGATTCAGGACACGCCTGCGCGCACTGATAGCAAAAGATACATTCGCCTTTTTGAAAGTTGATGGTTGGAAAACCACCATCCCCAGGTTGGATAATATGTTCAGGACAGCTTGGAATACATTTGGCACATTGAGTGCAGAGATCAGTAAATTGTGCTTGTTTGGCCCAAGGCAGGTGAGGATATTCGGAATTTTGACGGCGAGTAAATAACTGGCGTCTTGATGTATTGATTGATTGGTTTGTCACGCTATCACCTCCGTCCATGTTGGGTGTAAAATTACAAGCAGAAAACACAAAGTACCATTAAAATTGGCATATAGTCTAAGCTTATTATGTGTTTGTAAAGTGTAGTTTTTATAGGGCATTCATAAATACCCATTAAGGGGTAAACAAGGGGGGAACTTGTTTAAGATCAATTTATCAAGCGTATTAAGTTCACACTTTTTTGAATCATCCAGTAACATGAGTGCAGTATTGATACTCTAGCGTCAAAATAACTAGAAAAATCGTCTTAAATAACAAGTGATAAGGTTATCTCGTGAGCTTGAATTTGACCCAGTATGGGGAGAAAGAATTAACCAGACCAATAGCAAGAAGTATTGCTAAGGGATTGTTTTATATTTTGTTTTTGGCAGTGCTGACTACAAGCACAGCCTTACTTACTTTATCGTATAGCTTACGTGATGCTGAGATTGTGAACGTGGCGGGATCGCTGCGGATGCAAAGCTACCGTTTGGCGTATGACCTAACAACCGATTCTTCGCAACTCAATCAACATATTGAGTTATTTGATCAATCTTTGCATTCATCAGCCATGAAATCATTACATGGGTTTCTGGTACCAGTTGATATCCAACAACAATATGTTTTTATCGATCAACGTTGGATCCAATTAAAACAATTATTGGTCTCGCCAGGCAGAGATCGCTATTTGGGGCAAGTACAAAGTTTAGTCAAAGAAATTGATCATTTTGTGTATGCATTACAAGAATTTTCAGAAGCGAAATTGAAATTACTCGCTTGGGTTGGCGGTATTTGCTTAGGGTTAATTTTATTGATCACCATTAGCATCGTAAGATTCGTGCGTAAAAAAGTGGTGAAGCCATTAGCCCAACTGGTGGAAGCAAGTCAACAAATTAAGCACAAAAATTTTTCAATTGAATTAGAAATGAATAATGAAACTGAACTCGATGTATTGGCCGCCAGTTATAAAAATATGGCTAATGAGCTAGAAAATCTTTATCAAGGCTTAGAATCTGCGGTAGATAAAAAAACCCACCAACTGCAACAGGCCAATGAGTCATTACAAATTTTGTATGATTGCTCTGAAGCACTTTCAAGTTCACGTTTATCGATCAGTGACTTCCAAACGATTTTAGATTCTTTTGATCGTGTGCCCGGCATGGTGGGAAGCCAGTTGTGGATCGATGAAAAGGGTGGAGGTCATACTAAGCTAGAGGCGGGTGGCAATAGTAGTACCATTTGGAATTCCTATCCATTAGAAATTAATGGTATGCATTTAGGACAATTAAGATGGCAGCACCAGACACCAGACGCTGAAAAAGTATTAATGGAAAATATTGGACGAATTTTTGCTAGAGCTTTATTTTTTGAGCATAGTCAGAAGCAAACCGAGCAGCTTATCTTAATGGAAGAGCGTGCCACCATCGCCAGAGAATTGCATGATTCACTCGCACAATCATTGTCGTATTTAAAGATCCAAACCACCTTATTACGCCGTAATTTGGATCAAGACTTTTGTCAGCAACGTTGTGTTTTATCAACTGAAATAGTACAAGAAGTCGATGTGGTATTATCGCAAGCTTACACTCAGTTAAGAGAGCTATTGAGCACTTTTAGATTAAATATTAAAGAAGCGGATTTCGGCGAAGCGCTGAATGAAATGTTAGTTCCGTTAGAAGCGCAAAGTGATGCGCTGCTGGTGATTGATAACCAACTGCTTTCGATTGAACTAGATGCGCAGCAACAAGTTCATTTATTGCAATTTATTCGTGAGGCGGTGCTAAATGCGATCAAACATGCACAGTGTGATGAAATTATTGTATATTGTGGTGTTGAAAACGGTCAAATTACCGTCAGTATCAATGACGATGGAGTTGGGTTTGATCCCACTCAACCAAAGCCAAACCATTACGGCTTATCCATAATGCAAGAAAGGGCTTCAAGGTTATCGGCACAATGTGAGTTTAATAGTCAGATCGGCTCAGGTTGTGAGGTTAAGTTAAGCATGAATTTAGAATCGAAGGGAAATGAGAATGTCAGTGTGTAAAATAATGTTGGTTGATGATCATCCACTTATGCGCCGCGGAATTGGACAGTTACTGGGTCTAGAAGACTGTTTTGAAGTGATAGCAGAAGCCAGTAATGGAGTGGAAGCGATAGCACTGGCTCATCAACATCAGCCTGATATGATTTTATTGGATTTGAACATGAAAGGCATGTCAGGATTAGATACACTTAAAGCGATGCGTAAAGAGGGTATTGATAGCCAAATCATCATTTTAACCGTATCCGATAACCCTGCCGATATTGATACCTTGATTAAAGCACAAGCTGACGGATACCTGCTTAAAGATACCGAACCAGATGAACTTATCCGTTTATTACAACAAGCACAAGAAGGAAATAAAGTTTACAGTGATTTGGTGCAATCACACTTGATCAACCGTGATAATCAAGAGAATTTACTCGATCAGTTAACCGATCGTGAAACTCAAATTCTACAGGAAGTTGCCAAAGGTTTTCGCAATAAGCAAATTGCTGAACATCTATTTATTTCGGAATCGACCGTAAAAGTACATATGAAAAGTCTGCTTAAAAAATTACAAGTATCCTCACGTACAGCGGCAACGGTATTATACCTTGAAGCATATAAGTGAATGATATGTTATACATTTTCAGTGTTGATATTTGTATGATAAATGCTAGTGTGTGTAAGTAATACTATGAATAGAATGATTTTATTGGCAAAATTGACGTTAACTTAACGAGAAAATCTTTGTGGCAAGTAAAATCATTATGACTTTTTACAAAGCTAATAGATCGCATCAAGATGAGCTTGATACGATCTATTAGCTTTTTTCGTGATGGATAATTATGTTATACAAAGAAAAAACGTTAAAATGTAAGAGTATCGTGATTGCGTTTATCTTCACCTTATTGGTAGTGATTATGCTCACAATGAGTGCATTTACTAACTTAAAGTCACGTATTAATGATGTGATTTTGCCAAGTGTTGTTATGGATCTAGGCTTTGTTGCGTAATTCAAATTTAGAGGTGACAACACTAGAATGGTATTATTTCAATCAATTCGGTAAGTTTTAGGCATACCTAGCCCTGTTAGTTTATTTAAAGCTTTGATCATTGCGTAAGCT
>NZ_JAAUWS010000035.1:0-22559 GCF_014694465.1 Vibrio sp. S11_S32
GCAATGCATCGAGTGAAAAAGCTATTGGGCGGAACACTCAGCTTAAGAAATTATAATGCCCAAGTTGGGGAAGCTTACGCAATGATCAAAGCTTTAAATAAACTAACAGGGCTAGGTATGCCTAAAATTTACCGAATTGATTGAAATAATACCATTCTAGTGTTGTCACCTCTAAATTTGAATTACGCAACAAAGCCCCTAATAAAGGCTGGTTCTTCTTATTCCGCTTATTTGGCCCAACCAAAGCATACTTCGATCTTAGCTGGAAACCGGATGATCTGATTGAAGTTAAATAGCTTGATAGCCTAAAAATAGAAAAGGGAAGCCACGCTGGCTTCCCTTTTATTTTTCTGTACTGTATTTTTCTATTCTATTCTTAGCTTTTCTTGGCTTAGCTTAGATTGGGTTAATGAGTCATTAGCGTTTCGTTTAATCATTTTCAACGTTAAACAATGACTCCATATTCAAGCCTTGTTTCATTAAGATCTCTCTTAAGCGACGTAAGCCTTCAACTTGGATTTGACGCACACGTTCACGAGTTAGATTAATTTCACGACCAACTTCTTCTAAAGTGGAGGGCTCATAGCCTAAAAGTCCAAAGCGGCGCGCTAATACTTCTTTTTGTTTTGGGTTGAGTTCATCTAACCAATTGATTAATGAATTTCGAATATCATCATCTTGAGTAGACACTTCCGGATCTGAATTATGGATATCAGGGATAATATCTAGCAGGGCTTTTTCACCATCGCCACCAATTGGGGTATCGACAGAGCTGATACGCTCATTCAAGCGCAGCATTTTTGACACATCACCCACTGGCTTATCCAACGTTTCTGCAATTTCTTCTGCGGTTGGTTCATGATCGAGTTTTTGCGCCAGTTCACGCGCAGTACGCAAGTAGATATTCAACTCTTTAACCACATGAATTGGCAACCGAATGGTACGGGTTTGATTCATTAACGCCCGTTCGATGGTTTGTCTGATCCACCAGGTCGCATAAGTCGAGAAGCGAAAACCTCTTTCTGGGTCAAATTTTTCGACCGCGCGGATAAGGCCAAGGTTTCCCTCTTCGATTAAATCGAGTAACGCTAAACCACGGCTATTATAACGACGAGAAATCTTAACCACTAAACGCAGATTACTTTCAATCATACGTTTACGAGCTGCGGCATCACCACGTAAAGCTCGGCGTGCATAAAGCACTTCTTCTTCTGCGGTCAGTAGAGGAGAAAAGCCGATTTCACCTAAGTAAAGTTGAGTGGCATCAAGGTTTTTGGCCGAGACTTCATACTCGCCTTTTTTCTCTTCCTTGCGAGTTTTGGCTTCTACTGCTTTAACATCAAATTTTCTATTATCGATGTCGTTGGTTTTAACTGCTGCATTGCTGATACTCATAAGCGCCTCCCCTGGCGAATTAAGTTAGCAAGACATAACAACTTAATATGTCCTTATGGTAAGTAGTTATTTGGATTAACCGGCTTACCTTTGTATCTAATTTCAAAATGTAACCGAACACTATTGGTACCGGTACTGCCCATTGTTGCAATTTTCTGGCCAGTTTTTACACTTTGTCCTTCTGTTATTAGCAAGCTATCATTGTGAGCATAAGCGCTGAGATAGTCTTCATTATGTTTAATAATAATGAGATTCCCATAGCCTCGAAGTGCGTTACCCGCATATACCACCACCCCTGATGCGGTAGCGGATACATCTTGACCTCGTTGCCCAGCAATATCGAGTCCTTTGTTACCTTGGTCACCTAAAGCAAACTTAGATATTACTCGTCCTCTGGTTGGCCACACCCATTTATCTATTTTTTCATTTGGTTGTGTCGTTGCAGTGACATTTTGATTAACACTTTGTTTACTTGTGTCACCAACATACTCTTCTGATTTCGATTGTTCAACAGCTGTCGATGATTGTTTTTGCACCACTTTAGTCTTAGATGAAGCCTTATTTTGACTCCCCCCTGCGCCTGTTCCATCAAATGATGGTGGAACATAAGCTGTGCGCCATAGGTTTAGCTTCTGACCTGGGTAGATAGTGTAAGGGGCTTTTAGGTGGTTAAAGCGGATGATTTCATTAAAATCTTTGTCTGCCATATAGGCTATGGTAAACACACTGTCGCCTTTTTTCACTTGATAGTAGCTACCCTTAAAGCTGCCGCGTCCGTCTTTTGTACCATTTAGCGCACAACCTGATAATAATGACAATAAAGCCAAAATAGTGGCGCTCCATTTCATCCAGTGCAACATCGAATTTCTGTTCAATTTAGGCTAAGTCCCCAGATATTAAAGGGACAAATCTTACCGCTTCTACCAAAGTAGATAGGCACTCACCTTGTCGCTTTTGTATTTTGATTAAATTTTGCTGTTGGTCACCGATTGGGATGATTAAACGCCCCCCTTCGGCTAATTGGTCAAATAAAGCAGGTGGTAGGTGTGCCGCTGCTGCGGTAACAATAATCGCATCATAAGGACCTTTTGCCGCCCAACCTTGCCAGCCGTCACCATGTTTGGTCGATACATTGTAAACATCCAATTGCTTTAATAAGCGTTTAGCATTCCACTGCAAAGACTTGATCCGCTCCACTGAATAAACGTGATCCACTAATTTGGATAAAATAGCCGTTTGATAACCAGATCCGGTGCCAATTTCTAATACTCGGCTATGCGGTTTAAGTTCCAACAATTGCGTCATTTTTGCCACAATATAGGGCTGAGAGATAGTCTGCCCTGCACCAATAGGAAGCGCATTATTGTCATAAGCTTGATGACGCATCGCTTGAGGCAAAAAATACTCTCTTGGCAGAGTTTGCATCACCTCTAAAACTTGAGGGTTATTGATGCCGTTATCCATTAAAAAATCAGCTAATTGATGGGCTTTAATATTCTTCATTATTGCCTGTGTATTGTCTTTATTAAAATGAAAATCCGTAAGGTAAAAGATAACCGCGTTATTACTTCAACCAATCCTGCATACCCGCAATGGCTTTATGTGCAGTTAAATCAACTCGTAATGGCGTGATTGATACTTCGCCTTTTTCAATCGTATAGAAATCGGTGCCTTCACCGTTATCGGCTTCTTTACCTGGAGGCCCTAACCAATAAACTTCTTGCCCTCTCGGATCGAGTTGCTTGATCATATCTTCGGCGTGATGACGAGCACCCAGTCGAGTTACGCTTGTTCCGGCCAGTTGTTCTAACGCTAGGTCAGGCACATTGACATTGATCAGTTGTTGCCTAGGAATAGGGTGTTTCACATGTTGCAATACCAAATCTTTTGCAATTTGGGCTGCGCTCTCAAAATGGGTATGACCGACCAGTGAAATCGCAATCGCTTGTATACCTAAGAAGTGCCCTTCCATCGCCGCGGCGACAGTGCCGGAATACAGCACATCATCACCAAGATTTGCACCATGATTGATGCCGGAAACCAACAAATCTGGCAATTCGTCTTTCATTAATTCATTTAATGCAAAATGCACACAATCAGTTGGCGTACCTTGTACGCTATAGACATTCGGGCGAATTTGATTGACTCGTAACGGGTTTTCAAGAGTTAATGAATTTGAGGCTCCAGAGCGGTTTCTATCTGGCGCCACTATGATCACTTCAGCAATATCCGACAACGCTTGCGCCAATGTATTGATACCTTGCGCATGCACGCCATCATCATTACTCAGTAATATTTTCATTTATCATCCCTTATTATTATGTTTTATCACTTAGAAAATCCGCCTTCCAATCGCACATTATCTATGCTTTATTCGTAAGTACGTTCAAACGCAATTTCGTTAATCAACTCACGTAGAATTGAGGTGGCAAAGCAGCCTGCCGGTAAACTAAATGATAACGTGACGCTATCGTCATCGTGGGTCCATGTTAGATTTTGTGCAAATAAGGCGACGGGACGACGATCATGACGCATGCGATTGCCACAAATAAGCGCCATTAAATCTTGTTCGGCATCTAAGAATGGTCGCTCTAATGCTTCGGCATCGTCTTGGGTTGGCAAAGCATTATCGCCCGCCAATGGCGCGGTCAATTGTACTGTTTCATTATCCAATTGGGCTTGCAATTCAGACATGTTGTTTTGATCGGCTAATTGATGATTCCCTTGACTATTCATCACAATATCACCATTGAGCAATTGTGAAAAACACTGACTCTCAATTCGATGTGACACCACTTGGTTAAAGATCCAAGAACGGGCAGTAGAAAGGTATAGGCTACGTTTATTTTGATTACGAGTGCGGACATTGTCACGCCCCCAACGACGTGCTTCTTCTAAGTTATTACCTTCTCGACCAAAACGCTGCGCGCCGTAATAGTTAGGCACACCATTCAATTTCACTTTCTCTAAACGCTGGCAAACATCGTTAATGTCGGATACTTGCGCTAAACGGATCACAAACTGATTACCAATCAGATCGCCGGGGCGTAATTTTTTATTATGATAAGCAGTCGCCAGAATTTTGACACTTGGGTGATCGGCTTCAAATTGGGTAATATCAAAACCCTCAGCCTTAGCACCTTGTACGCTCAACCATTGCTCGGTCACTGCATGACGATCTTTTAGTCCCGCCCAACCAACGTTGCTCGATGGCACGCCACAGGCCTTGGCCAGTTCATTCACGACATAACTGGTGTTTTCACCTTGCTTACGAATCCTGACCATTAAGTGATTACCGTGGCCGGAAAAATCAAAACCTAAATCTTCTCGTACTTGGAAGTCACTGGCTTGAGCTTTCACTTTCGCTTGGGCTATCGGGGTGCTCAGTTGATACGCTAATGAGGCTAGAATGTCTGTCATGGTCTTCTTATTTTAAAATGAGGTGATAAATTAGTTAGAATTCACTGATTGAATTAACGCAACCGCTTCGCAAGCAATGCCTTCTTTACGACCGGTGAAACCGAGCTTTTCTGTGGTGGTCGCTTTCACATTGATGTTATCGATACTGGTTTCGAGATCTTGCGCTATCGCCGCCCGCATTGATTCAATATACGGCAGCATTTTTGGTGCTTGAGCGATAATGGTGACATCGGCGTTACCAATTACATAGCCTTTTTCTTTCACCAAGCGGTACACTTCACGCAATAAATCGCGGCTATTCGCGTCTTTCCATTGCTCATCGGTGTCGGGAAAATGTTTACCAATATCGCCAGCAGCAATTGCACCAAGCAACGCATCGGTTAAAGCGTGTAATGCCACATCGCCATCAGAATGCGCGATCAAGCCTTGCTCATAAGGAACCGCGACACCACCAATAATAACTGGCCCTTGACCACCAAATTTATGTACATCAAAACCGTGTCCAATACGAATCATCGAAACCTCTTATTTACTGTTGCTTGATTTAATCTGTTTATGCAAGAAGAATTCCGCTAATGCCAAATCTTCAGGTTGTGTCACTTTGATATTATCCGCACGTCCAGTCACCAATAACGGTGATAGGCCACAAGCCTCGATCGCAGAAGCTTCATCGGTGATCGCAAGGCCTTTGCTTAACCCTGTAGAGAGTGCATTTTTGAGTGACTCTAATGGAAACATTTGCGGCGTTAATGCGTGCCATAGCTGGCTGCGATCGACAGTGTGAGCAATCGTCACTTGCGCCATGCCTTGCTGAGTCGTGGTTAGCTGACTAGTGGCTTGTTGAGTCATAGCTTGTTTCATAGTATCGCGAACTGGTGAAGCTAAGATCCCACCGCATAATGGGGTTGAACTGCCAAGACATGCGTCAATCAACTTAGTGATATCAAGATGAGTAACACAAGGGCGCGCCGCATCGTGCACCAGCGCCCATGCGTATTGCGAGCCGTGATGCTCACTTAAATATTCCAAGCCTGATAATACTGAATCAACACGCTCTTGGCCGCCATTAACCCGAACCACATCACTTCGATTTGATAACGATAACTCAGGGAAATATTCATCCCCCTCACTCACCGCAATGACCACTAAATCAATGTTTGGGTGCGACAATAAGCGCTCAACCGTATGCTCGAGTAATGTTTTACCATGCAATAGTAAATACTGCTTAGGCTGATTGGCTTGCATACGCTTGCCAACCCCTGCCGCCGGAACCACGACTGCAAAAGTCGGTATCGTTTTTTGATGAGCACCAGATGAAGAGTAAGTCATAGTTAAGAGATAACCTAGATGATTAAAAGGTGATAACGGGGACGCATCACAACTTCCCCCTTAAATCTAAATGACAGGATAATAAGCACATTACGCAATACAAAGCATTCGACTGCCGAGTAAAGTATGAAAGAGGATCAGCCCGCATCTGAATTAAAAGTCGAGCCATCATCGGTATCATCACCGGTGATACGGTAAAATGTTTCGCCTTTTTTGATCAAGCCCAATTCGTGCCTGGCACGTTCTTCAATTGCATCAAGCCCTTGACGTAAATCGTCAATCTCAGCAAACATCAAATCGTTACGTTTTTTTAAACTGGTATTTACTTGCTCTTGCACCGCAATATCAGAATGCACGGCGTTATAATCCACTAAGCCATTTTTACCAAAAAACAAATCATACTGAAGCAAACCTAATAAGGCGATTAGCACTAAAGTAAATATGCGCATTACTTACTCACAAAAAATTTCAGATCTGGCGCTAATCATACCTTATTCATCTCATTAAGGCATTAGTACGCTGCGATCCTCACGACAACAAACTATCAGTCAGGCTGAAACAATGCTTAAAATAGCAAAAAGCCTACGCTAAGGTAGGCTTTGCTTTATTCAATCAATAACTCATGTGGTGCTCAAAGAGATTAGCCTTTCAAATCATCAAAGAATTTTTTAACCCCATCAAAGAAGCCTTCTGATTTAGGCTTATGCTTTTGACTGGCTTCACCACCAAATGAATCTTCTAATTCACGCAGTAATTCTTTTTGACGTGAGCTTAATTTAACCGGAGTTTCGACGACTAACTTACAGATCAAATCGCCTACCGCGCCACCTCGAACTGACTTCACGCCTTTACCGCGCATACGGAACATACGTCCGGTTTGCATTTCGGCTGGCACTTTCAATTTAAAGCGACCATTTAAGGTTGGTACTTCCACTTCGCCGCCTAATGCCGCTAAAGTAAAGCTAACGGGCACTTCACAATGTAAGTTACTGCCGTCGCGCTCAAAAATATGGTGCTGACGTAAATGCACTTCAACGTATAAATCACCCGCTGGTGCACCACGTTCTCCCGCTTCGCCTTCTCCGGTTAAACGAATACGGTCGCCAGTATCAACACCGGCTGGGATTTTAACATTAAGCGTTTTGTTCTTTTGCTTGCGACCTTCACCATGACAAGAGTTACAAGGATCTTTAATGATCTTGCCTTTACCATGACAGGTTGGACAGGCTTGTTGCACCGCAAAGAAACCTTGGCGCATTTGTACTTGGCCGTGGCCATGACAAGTGCCACAGGTTTGTGAACTTGAACCGGCTTTTGCACCGCTACCATCACACACATCACATTCTGCTAGGGTCGGGATATTAATTTCTTTTTCACAACCACGAACCGCGTCTTCTAAAGACATTTCCATGTTGTAGCGCAGATCTGAGCCACGTTGCGCGCGTTGACCACCGCCACGACGACCGCCGCCTCCACCGCCAAAGATATCGCCGAACACATCGCCAAACATATCTTCAAAACCACCACCGCCGCCGCCACCGCCCATGCCACCTTGTTCAAAGGCAGCATGACCGTATTGGTCGTACGCTTGTTTTTTCTGTGCATCGGTTAAAATCTCATACGCTTCTTTCACTTCTTTAAACTTTTCAGCTGCATCCGCTTCCTGATTACGGTCAGGGTGGAATTTCATCGCCAGACGTTTGTACGCCTTTTTGATATCACGTTCGGATGCATCGCGGCTGACGCCTAATACTTCATAAAGATCACGTTTTGACATGCTTGATTCACCAATTTTATTCTTTAAAGCCAATGCTGCTAATGACCACTGACCATGTATTAACTTATGTATGTATCTATCTGGATAAAAGCCATTATACCAATCGACACTTTTATCAAGAGAGACAATTTTAGATCCACAGTTTCAATTTTAATACGGTTATTTTTATCGAAAAGTGCGGGCGAGAGAGAAACCTCTAACGCCCGCAGCTTATTCTGATATGAGTGAGCGATGTGGATCGCTCACTTTCAGACTCGACTTAATCCAATGGATTATTTTTTGTCTTCGTCTTTTACTTCTTCAAACTCAGCATCCACTACGTCGTCTTCAGGTTGAGCTTGCTCACCTTCTGCGCCTTGAGTTTGTTGTTGAGCCATTTCCATTAGTTTTTGCGCAGCCGCTGCTAACGCTTGAACTTTTTCATCGATAGCCGCTTTGTCGTCACCAGACTTAACACGCTCTAGCTCGCCAATCGCTTTTTCGATGTTGGTTTTGTCTTCTTCTGGAAGCTTGTCGCCAGCTTCTTCCATTTGCTTACGAGTACCGTGGATCATTTGATCCGCTTGGTTACGCGTCGTCACTAACTCTTCGAATTTTTTATCTTCTTCTTTGTTAGCTTCAGCTTCTTGAACCATTTTTTCGATTTCTTCGTCGCTTAGGCCACCAGAAGCTTGGATAGTGATTTTTTGCTCTTTACCGGTCGCTTTATCTTTAGCCGACACGTTCAAGATACCATCCGCATCCAAGTCGAATGTTACTTCGATTTGAGGCATGCCGCGTGGTGCTGCATTGATGCCTTCTAGGTTAAATTGACCTAGAGATTTGTTGTAAGTCGCTTGCTTACGCTCACCTTGTAATACGTGAATCGTTACCGCGCTTTGGTTGTCTTCTGCCGTTGAGAATACTTGATTCGCTTTAGTAGGAATCGTAGTATTTTTCTCAATCAGTTTTGTCATTACGCCGCCCATCGTTTCGATACCGAAAGATAGAGGAGTAACGTCTAGTAGAAGAACGTCTTTTACGTCACCAGCAAGAACACCACCTTGAACAGCTGCGCCTACGGCAACGGCTTCATCAGGGTTAACGTCTTTACGTGGTTCTTTACCAAAGAATTCAGTTACTTTAGCTTGAACCATTGGCATACGTGTTTGACCACCAACCAAGATAACATCTGTGATATCGCCAACGCTTAGGTCTGCATCTGCTAGAGCAACTTTAAGCGGCTCAAGAGAACGTTGAACTAGGTCTTCAACTAGAGATTCTAGTTTGGCACGTGTCACTTTAACGTTCATGTGCTTAGGACCAGTCGCATCTGCAGTAACGTATGGAAGGTTTACGTCAGTTTGTTGAGCTGAAGAAAGTTCGATCTTCGCTTTTTCTGCTGCTTCTTTCACACGTTGCATTGCAAGAGGATCTTTTGTCAGATCGATGCCTTGCTCGTTTTTGAATTCTGATACTAAGTAGTTAATTAGACGTGTATCGAAATCTTCGCCACCTAGGTGAGTGTCACCATTGGTAGAAAGTACTTCGAAAGTTTTCTCGCCTTCAACTTCATCAATTTCGATGATAGAGATATCAAATGTACCACCACCAAGGTCGTAAACTGCGATAGTGCGGTCGCCGCCTTTTTTATCAAGACCGTAAGCAAGTGCTGCAGCTGTTGGTTCGTTGATAATACGTTTAACTTCTAGACCTGCGATACGGCCAGCATCTTTGGTTGCTTGACGTTGTGCATCGTTGAAGTAAGCAGGAACAGTGATTACTGCTGCAGTTACTTCTTCACCAAGGAAATCCTCAGCCGTCTTTTTCATTTTCTTCAAGATTTCAGCCGATACTTGAGGAGCAGCCATTTGTTGGCCTTTCGCTTCTACCCATGCATCACCGTTATCTGCTTTTACAATTTTGTAAGGCATGATTTCGATATCACGTTGAACTTCTTCGTCTTCAAAACGACGACCGATCAAACGTTTGATAGCAAACAATGTATTTTCTGGGTTAGTGACTGCTTGGCGTTTTGCAGGTTGACCTACTAAGATTTCGCCGTCGGTGTAAGCCACTACCGATGCTGTTGTGCGTTCGCCTTCAGCATTTTCAATTACGCGTGGTTTGTCGCCGTCTAATACCGCAACACATGAGTTAGTTGTACCTAAATCAATACCAATGATTCTACCCATTAGAACATTCTCCAAACAATTCAGTTAATCAGTTATGCTGTACCCAGCTTTTTCATACAAAAGAGATGGGGGCTCAGATTTGGATTTCAACCCTATCTGTAAATTAGTTTGATGCCTTTATTTAAACAAACATCTTGGCATGTATATATTCAAGTCACTTAAAGATGCCCTTTGCAGTGAATATAGATAAGGGCTGCAAAATTCATTTCAAGGGACGAGATAAAAAAATGTCGAGAATTTTACATTCTCGACATTAAAAAGCTTAAATGGATCGGCTTAAAGTTATTTCGCCACCATCACCATCGCAGGACGGATCACACGACCATTTAATTGATAGCCTTTTTGCAAGACGATCATCACGGTATTTGATTCGTGATCTGGGCTTTCTTGCATGCCAATCGCCTGATGCAGTTCAGGGTTAAACGCTTCACCTTCAGGATTAATAACGTCTAGACCAAATTTTGATACGGTATCAACAAATGATTTATGTGTCATTTCAACCCCTTCAAGGATTGCTTTAACCGCTTCATCTTCAGGATTTGCCGCTTGTACTGCGCGCTCTAGGTTGTCGATCACAGGTAGCAGCTCTTCAGCAAATTTGTTCAGGGCATATTTACGCGCTTTATCAATTTCCTGCTCGCTACGACGACGCATGTTTTCAACTTCTGCTTTGGCGCGAAGCACTGAATCTTGTTGTTCTTTAACTTGAACTTGGCTTGCCACTAAGGCCGCTTCTAGTTCTGCCACTAGTGATCCTTCGGTTTCAACGTTATCCCAATCGATATCGCCTTCACCGCCAATCGTTTCCATTTCTTCATTATCAAGCAATTCTTCTGCTTGTACTTCTTCCGCTTTCAACTCTTCTTCGTGTGGCGTATTTTGTTTATCAGTCATGACATCTCCAAGAAATTAATCAGCACTATGCGTTTGAGCAAACTTTAATACCCAAAAACACTCGCATAGTCGTTCCACTTGCCTTTATTATGGGGACGAAGATTTTTGATTCAAGCGCAAAATACGAATCCTTAACGAAAGAGCAGAAGATATTATGCAAAAGCCGTTTAACGTGATCGCCATTATTGGTAAGCCCCGCAACCATAAAGCGGTACAGACACATAAAGAATTGTATTTTTGGTTAGTCGAACAAGGCTATCAAGTTTTAGTTGATGATCGCTTGATCGACATATTAGATGATCTGCCAAAAGAAGGCTTTACCAGCTTATTAAAGATTGGAGAACTGGCCGATTTAGCTATTGTGGTTGGCGGTGATGGCAACATGTTGGGCGCGGCGCGAATTCTCTCTCGCTTTGATATTTCTGTGATTGGCGTAAACCGTGGCAGCTTAGGATTTTTAACCGATCTCAACCCTGAAGATTTTCGTAACTGTTTGTTAAAAGTCTTACAAGGACACTATTTAGTTGAAGACCGTTTCTTGCTTGAATCTGAAGTGCATCGTCACGGACACGTAAAAAGCCATAACTCAGCCTTAAATGAAGTGGTGCTGCATCCTGGCAAAGTGGCACACATGATTGAGTTTGAAGTCTATATTGATGACAGATTTGCTTTTTCTCAACGCGCTGATGGGCTGATTGTTTCAACCCCAACCGGCTCAACCGCTTATTCCTTGTCGGGCGGTGGCCCTATTTTATCGCCAAGTTTAAATGCGATCTCGTTGGTGCCGATGTTCCCCCATACTCTTTCAAGCCGCCCACTCGTGGTGGATGGCGACCGCACAATTAAATTATTAGTCTCGCCAGATAATCGCGGCACCCAAGAAGTGAGTTGTGATGGTCAAATTTCTCTACCTGTATCGCCTGGCGATGAGATCCAAATATTTAAAAGCCCAAGTAGCTTAAAACTGATCCACCCTGAAGATTACAGCTATTATCATGTATTGCGTAAAAAACTCGGTTGGTCGAGCAAGCTATTTTAACTCACGCGTTCAAACTGTTTTAACTCACGGGTTTAAGAGACGAAGACGCCTAGCTCGAAATGCTTGGTGCGAAAATGCTTGGCGCGAAAACTCTAAACAGATAAAAAACAATTGGGCATCTTGTAGCTTGAAAATCACCGGTAGCAAGCAAGATGCCACAATTTATTTTACGCTTTAAATCACCAACTCAATAGCAACTCACCAGCAATTCAATTGTATTTCCTTAGCTAGGTTCTCGACATAAGCTGCCAGCTAAGCCGCCACCAATAATTCTTTGGCGTTAGCTCGGGTTGAATCAGTGATCTGACTACCACCCAGTAAACGCGCCAGTTCATCGACTCTCTGGCTATTATCTAAAAAGTGCATGCGGGTTTCAGTTTTGCCAGCTTTGGCTTGTTTTGATACAAACAGCTGCTGATGCCCTGAACCTGCCACTTGCGGTAAGTGAGTCACACACAGAACTTGGGTTGATTCGCCTAATTGGCGCAACATTTTTCCGACCACACTGGCGGTTGGCCCACTGATCCCAACATCCACTTCATCAAAAATTAAGCTTGGGGTTTGCACTTTTTGCGCCGTGATCACTTGGATTGCCAGCGATATACGTGATAACTCACCACCGGATGCCACTTTAGCGATCGCTTGCAACGGCTGCCCTGGATTGGCGGAGACTAAAAAGTTAATACTGTCGATGCCCAGTGGCGCCGCATGTTTGGCTTCGCTATTAATATCAATGCAGAACTGGGCTTTTTCCATACTTAATTCATGCATGCTTTGAGTGATCAGCTTATTGAGTTCTTTGGCATAACGTTTGCGACTCTTGCTCAATTTTTCCGCCGCTTGCAGAAAGGCTTGATACTTTTCTTCTACTTCATGTTCGAGTTGTTCGAATTTTTCATCGGAACAATCTAACGCTTCGATTTGCGCTTTAATATTTTGATGGTGTTGATACAACTCATCGGCAGACACATTATGTTTGCGCGCGGTACTCATCACTTTACTAAACCGCTGTTCGACTTCAGCAATACGAGCCGGATCAACATCGATACCATCGGCATAAGAGCGTAATTCTAAATGGGTTTCTTCTAATTGAATCATGGCGTCCGATAGCATACTTGGCAGGTGAGCCAATTTAGGATCCAGCGTCACTAACTCTGCCAGTGCATGGCTTACCGAATTAAGCAAAGCTAACGCATTAACATCATCGCCGTCATAAAGCTCATTCAGTGCTTGCTGGCAAGTTAAAGCTATTTCGCCACTACTGGATAACAGCTTATGCTCTTGCTCAAGTTCAGTGAATTCACCTTCATTTAATGCCAGTTCATCGAGCTCTTTTACTTGATATTCAAGCAACTGCTTTTGCGCTAGATTATCTTGGCTATTAGTGCGTAAGGTTTTCAATTGATTTTGCTTTTGACGCCAATCTGAATACCTTTTTTTACTGGTTTCAATTAGGCGTTGATGCCCAGCATATTGATCAAGCAAAATCAGTTGGTATTCTTGCTTCATTAATTGGTGATGCGCATGTTGCCCATGAATATTCACTAAGGTTTGCCCCAGTGATTTCAATTGCGACAATGGCACCGGATTACCGTTAATAAAAGCACGCGAACGCCCTTCTTTGGTGATAATACGGCGAATAATGCACTCACCACCATCCAGCAATTCGTTATCTTCTAACCAGCGAGTTGCGTTGATGTTGTTATCCAACACAAACGAAGCACTGACGTCAGTTTTCTCTTCGCCAGGACGTACCATATTGCTATCGGCTCGCCCACCTAAACAAAGTCCGAGCGCATCAATTGCAATCGATTTACCCGCCCCCGTTTCACCGGTAATGGTTGTCATTCCTTTGAAAAGCTCTAGCTGCAAAGACTTAACAATCGCAAAATTATTAACACTTAAATGAGAGAGCATAAAACCACCTTAAAAAGATCTAAAAAACAACTGTATGTCCAAACAGTATATACTGGCTTTTTATACAGTAAAGTTTTTTATGCAACTTTTTTAACCGATTAGAGCGATGGTTTCAATTTGTTGTCTCAGCTTAAGGTTTGGATTTAGGCTGGTCCGTTTCTGCCTAAAACGCATGATAGGCGTCAATCAACTTTTCATTTTTCGGGCTTTTTATTGTTTTTCTGCAACCAAACTCTAAAAATGTGGTCTTATTTTCATCTTTCGAACAAGAGTGCTTTTACTTATGGGCTGCGCTTGTTTATCATCAGGGCAGTTATTTACCCTCAAACACAAAGAAAGCCACTATGCATTTTAAAAAGTGGATAATGATTATCCCTTTAGTTTCTACCCTTTTACTCTCTGGCTGTAGCGTTCTAGAACGTTTCGTCTATCGTATTGATATCGCCCAAGGTAACTACGTTGAACAACCGGATGTTGATAAACTTCGTATCGGCATGACCAAAGAACAAGTTCGTTTTGTTATGGGTTCACCTATGCTTATTCAAAATGGTTACCCTGATACTTGGTATTACATTTATAACTTTACTCATGGTCACGATGACACAGTACAAAAAGACTTTCAGGTAACGTTCGATGAAATGTCACAAACGCTCACCAAGGCGTCTGGAGATTTCAAGCTTAGCCCTGATTTCAATACGCCTCTTCAATAACAGCGCTGCCATAAGCAGAGGTTGGTTATTTCGATAAAAAAATCCCCACTCGCATTTTTGCGGTGGGGATTTTTATATTGAGTAAAGCGATCAGCCACTCTATGAAGAGTTAATTCGACTTGGTTTTTGCTTGCGCCGCTCGTTTACGACGAATTTCTTTCGGATCGGCAAGTAATGGGCGATAAATCTCAATCCTGTCTTTATCTCGAACGGTGGCATCGAGTTTTATATTGCGACTAAACACACCAACTTTATTCTCATTTAAATCGATCTCGGGATACGCGACCAACACTCCCGATTGCTCGATGATCTCTTGCACCGTCATATCACTTGCAATAGCCAGTTGAAAAACCTGCTGCTCATGCGATAAAGCGTACACCACCTCGACATGGATCAATTCATCATTTGTATTTTGTTCTGTCATATTTTTACTCTTCTTACGTATAACCGATCTTACACCTAACGAATAGTGAGACCTATTTCTTACTCAGGCAAATTATGGTTTGGTATACACTTGCTTGGCCCTTTGGGTAAACGAATTCACCATATTATTAGTCAAATCTTTAAATACTTTACCAAATGCCATCTCGATTAACTTACTGGTAAATTCAAAATCCAATTGAAACTCAATCTTACAAGCAAATTCATCCAGCGGAATAAAATTCCAACGCCCAGTTAAACTCTTAAATGGACCATCCACCAACTGCAATTCAATCACACGGCCAGGGATCATTACATTGGCAGTGGTAAAAGTTTTTTTGATCCCCGCTTTGGCCACATCTACCGAGGCAATTAATGCAGTATCGCTAGATTCTATCAGTTTAGATCCTGAACAACCGGGAAGAAACTCAGGATAACTTTCTACATCATTGACCAAAAAGAACATTTGTTCAGCACTAAACGAAACCAAAGCTGAACGATTAACGTGAGGCATAATACTTCCTAATATGACGCAGTGAGCAGATTTATAAAAATAAACATAAATATTAACAGGAAAGCGCACAAAATGGTTCGCCAAAATTAATGCAATCCGTATAATGTCGGGATTATGGCAAAGAAAAAATCCAAAGTCGGTAGCAATACTATCGCTCTCAACAAGCAAGCCCGACACGAATATTTCATCGATGATGAGATTGAAGTAGGCATGGAGCTGCAAGGTTGGGAAGTTAAATCTTTACGTCAGGGTAAAGCCAATATCGCAGAAAGCTATGTCTTCCTTCGCGATGGCGAAGCATTTCTGAGTGGCGCGTCAATCGTACCATTAAATCAAGCTTCTACCCATATTGTCGCTAACCCAACTCGCGTTCGTAAGCTATTGCTTAATCGTCGTGAATTAGACAACCTATTTGGTCGCGTAAATCGTGAAGGCATGACTCTCATAGCCCTATCGCTTTACTGGTCACAATCTTGGGTCAAAATGAAGATCGGTGTTGCTAAGGGTAAGAAATTACACGATAAGCGCGACGATCAGAAAAACCAAGATTGGCAACGCGATAAAGCTCGCATTATGAAGAGCAGCTTACGCTAGGTTTATGCGTTACCATTAAGTTTATGGATTACCGCTAAGTTTACGCATTACCGCTAAGTGGCGCAATATTAGCCACTTAGTCACCACGCTTTACTAACTTAACCACAAGTCACTAGACTCGAAAACGTTTTATGTTAGTATGCGCGTTAAGTATTAAGAAACACCGCGTGAATAACGCACGTTTGACATTTTGATGAGTAGTTCAAAATACATCAAACAGAAAACTTGGGGCTGATTTAGGATTCGACGGGAATTTTGAAGTCTTAGGTGCATGTCGTGGGGCGGTTTGCCACGTAAAAAGCCGCAAAAAAATAGTCGCAAACGACGAAAACTACGCACTAGCAGCTTAATAACCTGCTGAGAGCCTTTCTGCCCTAGCTTCCGTTTGTAAGACGGGGAACAACAGAGAGTCAAACCCAAACGAACTCGTGTGGCGTCTCCAGCCTGAGAGACAAAGCATTAAAAATAATTCAGGATAGCCATCAGCTAGCGTGTCGGTTCGCAGGTCGGTGGTGAAATTAAAGATCGACTAAACATGTAGTACCAACGATGAATCGTTTTCGGACGCGGGTTCAAATCCCGCCAGCTCCACCAATTCATAGAGAAAGACGTCCTAGGGCGTCTTTTTTTATCCCCAAAGAAAAGTAAATCAATAACTTAGCGTGCACACTAGTCCAATCTCGTTCTGGACAGCTCATTTTTTTAGCAGTACGCTTAGCAGTACCGATTCGATAATGCTAACTTTGGTACTGCTATGGCGAGAACAACGAAACCTCTAACCAATACGGAAATTAAACAAGCGAAGCCAAAAGAGAAGGTTTATGACCTGCGAGATGGTCAAGGGCTTGTCCTCCGTATAAAGCCTAATTCATCAAAACTATGGCTATTTGATTACTATCGACCATACACTAAAAAGCGCACCACCCTTAGCTTTGGTAGCTACCCTGAAGTCTCTCTAGCTGAAGCTCGTGAACTTAGGTTACAATCACGGAAGCTACTATCGGATAATATCGATCCAAAAGAACACCGAGAACAAATCGCTTTAGAGCAACAAGGCCACCGTAGTGCAACACTCGAAGTTGTCGCTAAAGATTGGTTCGAAGTAAAAAGAAAAAAAGTAACACCAAACTATGCAGATGATATTTGGAGCTCTCTTAAGCTTCATATCTTCCCCGCTCTTGGACCATATCCAGTATCAGAGCTACGCCCTCAGCACGCTATAGATACAATGAAGCCTCTAGCCCACAAAGGTAACTTAGAGACCATCAAGCGGCTTTCTCAACGTCTCAATGAGATTATGACCTTTGCATTGAATACAGGGCTGGTGGATGCAAACCGCCTAACCGGTATAAAGGCGGCATTTGAAACACCGAAGAAAAAACACATGCCGACAATAACACCGAAAGAGTTACCTGGTTTAATGCTCGCCATTAATAAAGCCAACATAAAACTCACGACTAGATGTCTTATTGAATGGCAACTTCATACTATGTCGCGCCCAAATGAAGCTGCTGGAGCTAAGTGGGATGAAATTGATTTTGATAATAAATGTTGGGTGATACCTGTCGAGCGTATGAAAATGCGCAAAGAACACGTGATACCGCTCACAGAGCAAACCTTGGGATTATTGGATGTAATGAAACCAATCAGTGGTCATCGTGAGTTTATCTTTCCTTCAGACAGAAACCCAAAGACTCATATCAACCCTCAAACAGCGAATATGGCATTGAAGCGTATGAACTACAAAGGGAAGCTAGTTGCCCATGGACTCAGAGCTTTAGCAAGTACGACGCTCAATGAGCAAGGGTTTGATTCAGATGTTATCGAGGCTGCACTCTCTCATATTGATTCAAATGAAGTGCGTAAAGCGTACAACAGAGCTGACTACTTAGACCGACGTAAAAAGCTCATGGCTTGGTGGAGCAATCACATCTCGAAAGCATCTCAGGGTGACCTTTCAGTTACAGGTACTCGTACACTTCGCGCTATCGGGTAAAAAATAAAAAAAGAGCCAACCTAGTTGGTTAGCTCTAATCTTCATAGCTAGGTTCCTATATTGCAGTCAATTATAGGCTATAGAACCCTCCAAGATCATTAAACCATTACACACACTCAAAGAAGCACAGGATCTTTTGTTAAGAATCAGATCTATGTATATCAAAGCTTACGCAAATGTCCCTTTAAGTTGGGACATTCTAAAAACAGAAAACGACAAACTGATAGACAAGACTTATGGCCGATTACAAAGTCAGTATCAAATCTCTAATCTATTTTTTCCTGCTGAGGATACCAGCATTAAGAAAAAATGTATGGTGACGACATTAGACCTATTGTTCACCACCTCGGCTAACTTCCCTCAACGTCTAAAGCTTTTAACGGATAAGTTTTCGTTGGATAAAGCAAATAGCGAAGATTTCCAAATAGCTTTAAATCAAAAGCAATGGGATATGCTTGTAGAACTAGCGGAAGGTGATGCCAAGCCCAAAATCAACCGCACAATCAACAAGCTACTCAAGGCGGCTTACAAGGATCGTTTTAATAAAAAAACATAGATTGCTTACGGTTACTGAATAACGATTGAAATTGTAGGAATGATAGTAAGTGAAGGCGTACAGAACGTTGAAAGTAATCGTGTTTTACTGTTATCTAAGTTTGCTCAAAATAGAATAACGACTCAAGTTCTCCAACCTATTCATCGAGTAAGTACGACACTAACGCCAAATGCGTGACTTAAATCACATAATATTTAGGTATTCCAAAAAGTACTCCAAGATTAATATTAAAATAAACAATCATTTAAGTATCAAATCATTAAAACTTAAGTTCAACTCCCGCCAGCCCACCAATTCAACAAAAAAGGCTATCTTCGGATAGCCTTTTTTTGTATCTTGAAAATATAAAAGAAATTCTATACGAACAATGCTAATTACCTTGCTATTTCAACGTGATAGATAGGAGTTAATAGAATGACTACTAACCGCAATATTTGTTTTTATCATAACAATGCAACTTCACTTGCATCGCAATATAATGCAACTAGCTTTGAAAAGGTTCATCAGAGTTGGCAAGCTTATTGGCCAGTAGAAAATGATGTAATATTGGATGTTGGTGCAGGTAGTGGTCGGGATGCGCTATGGATGGCTCAGCAAGGCTGCCAAGTGATCGCGGTAGAGCCAGCAGAAAATTTACGCCACGAAGGTGAAAAACTCACTGGTGATAGTGTCACTTGGATTGATGATCGTTTACCTGATTTGAATAATGTCATTACATCAAGGTTATGTTTTGATGTTATTTTACTCAGTGCAATTTGGATGCACCTATCAGTTTCTGAACGAAAAACCACCTTACAAGTCTTATCACGTTTATTATCTCCAAATGGGCGTATTATACTTACTCTCAGGTATGGTGAATTTTTTGACGATCGCCACGCATTTGAAGTTTCTCTTAATGAAATAAGCCAATTGACCAAGGGATCTGTCCTTCATCAAGAATTTAGTAGCAATATTAATGCCGATTCACTTGGGCGAAATGAAGTAATGTGGCAAACCGTTGTTTTAACTCGCTTAAGTTAAGGTTTAAGGATGAATCCACTACAACAGCAACTTAACTTTATTGCCTATATACAACGTTTATTGGTTGAAGGCGATTTCACCGCAACATATAAATTTGCCTTATTGCACGCTATTGCTGATGTCTGCATTGAACAACCTATGATGTATGAAGGCAGTAAGCTATCAATTAAGCTCGAAGTATTGGCTGAAAAACTTATCTCTTTATATTGGTATCATGCGGTACCTTTCTCTTCCACACACACAGGTGAGCATGCCTTACTCAAACAGAACAGCGGATCTCAATCTAAAGTTATCTCTATATTGTACGAATGCCAGCAAAATAATATTCGTAATCTACGAGCATTAAAGCAAAGCCCCTATTGGAAATCTGTCTTTAAAGCCTCAATGGATACGTTAAAATCTGGCCCACTCTGGCGTTTACAAATTCTCGCTAAACAACAAGAATGCTTTTTATATCCCCACATTAAAAATACACAAGAAATCACACTTAACGCTGGGATTGCTTTTTGCTTTCGTCGTTTTTATGATCTTGTGGTTTATCTAGCAAAAAATGCTTGGATCCAAAAAATTCAAACTATCAAACATAACCAAAATTTGATAGGACCGCAAAGTCAGTTACATGATTTTCTATTTGGCTTTGATCGAAATGCATTAACCAAAGCAAAACCTATTTTAGAACAACTACAAAAAGGTCAATGCTTTTACTGCCAAAAACCCTTAAAGAGCAATACTGAAGTGGATCACTTTATTCCATTTTCTCGCTACTCTAATGATCTCGGCCATAATTTTGTCGCCGCTCATCGCTCCTGCAACAACAATAAGCGTGATTTTTTAGCAGCACAAAAACATAGGGCTCGTTGGGAAGAGCAAAATTTAATACTCAACAAAGACATCATCACCCAAGAACTCAGCCCCTATTTCCTCTGTGATGAAAATAAATCTTTATCAGTAAGTAATTGGGCGTATCAAATTGCATCAACGAATGGTGCTAAGCTTTGGTTGAGTAAGGATACCTTTGAGTTCGCGTCAGTAATGCCAAACGAATCGTTAAGTTTAGTCGCAGAGAGCGGTGCTAAATATCAAATTTAATCGATATAGTCGATTCAAAACCATGAGAGTACGTTATGACGATTAATTTTAACCAAAAAGTACGTAACACTAGAGTTTATTCTAAAGGCTCATCGGGGGTGGCTCCGCAAACCAGTTTTGAAAGTGATCGTGGGCGAATTATCAATTCCGCGGCTATTCGTCGGCTGCAACAAAAAACCCAAGTCTTCCCGTTAGAACGTAATGCCGCGGTACGCAGTCGTTTGACTCACTCTCTAGAAGTGCAACAAGTGGGTCGCTTCATTACCCAGTTAATTTTTAAACATCTCTCAAATGACGATCTTAAAAAATATCAGTTAGTCGAATTAGATCGTCAAATTGAATCGATTGTTGAGATGTCGTGCTTAATGCATGATGTGGGTAACCCGCCTTTTGGTCACTTTGGCGAGCAAGCGATCAACGATTGGTTTACGCGTAACATGGCCTCTCTCACGGCAGATGAAAATGGTGACACCCGAGTTGAGTTACCCGCTCCGATCCGCCAAGATCTGATTAATTTTGAAGGTAATGCTCAAGCCATTCGTCTAGTCCATTCGCTTTTAGGCCTCAACCTGACTTACTCTCAAGTGTCTGGAATTTTTAAATACACTCGTCGTGGCGATCAAATCTCACCCAAAAAACAACCTGAAAATAAGTCACTGCAAAATTATCATTACCTAATGAAAAAGGTAGGCTATTACTTAAGTGAGCACCGCTATGTTGAATCGATGAAATCGGTCTTATCGATGGCAGACCACTGTCGTTCTCCATTTTCATACATAATGGAAGCGGCTGATGATATTTCTTACGGTATTGCGGATATCGAAGATGCGGTAGAAAAAGGAATTTTGTCACTCGAACAACTTAAAGATGCGCTTAATTCTGAATTTCGATTATTAGCACAGCGCTATAACTTGCCCGATCCAAGTGTGATGCAAACCATTATCGATAAGGCGTACACCAGTGCGAATAAAAACCAGCACAGCCTCGACAGTTATTTTTTTGTCGCTTTGCGCGTTGAAATAAATACACATTTACCAAAACACGCTTGCGATCAGTTCATCCATAATATTGAAGCGGTATTTCATGGCAGCTTTAATCGCGCGCTAATTGAAGATCAAAGTTTCCAGCATGCCTTGGTTGAAACACTCAAAAATGTGTCTTTAAAATATGCCTTTTGCGATCCCGAAGTTGAAAAGAGTGAGCTACAAGGTTATCGAATTCTGACTGGGTTACTTGAAGCTTATAAGCCGTTACTTTTGCTGGATAAAGAGACCTTTACCAATATTGACGATGCACCACTGTACGAAAGAAGGCTGTATAAAAAGTTGCCTAATAAGCACTTAAGAGCGTATAAAATCGCGATGCAAACTTTAGAACAAGAAAAAGGCAAATCGGTGGAGATCGCCTATTTACCTTACGACTTTAGTGATGAGGTTTGGGAGTTTTACTTCCGCGTTCGCCTGATCCAAGACTACATTAGCGGTATGACAGACCAATACGCCTACGATGAGTTTCGTGCATTGAATGTATTGGATTAATTTGAATACGCCGAAAAGACGCTGATCCGTCCTTGAGCGCTTGAGAAAAGGAGCTATTGTCAATTCTGGTGTATGAGTTCTTTTGCATGCTCTGTTTGATCTGGCATTACTTTTTCACCATCTTTAAACTTAATACCGCTTACAACATCAGCAAGTAATTTAAACCCCTTTAATCGA
>NZ_JAAUWS010000036.1:0-22385 GCF_014694465.1 Vibrio sp. S11_S32
CCGATTGCCTCTTCTTTAAATTCTTTCGTATAAGTTCGATATTGACGTTTTGTATTCATATTCACCTCGATTGATTATCGTATTATCCACAATCAAGGTGTCCAGATCGATTAGACCAGAATAGTTATCAAAGTTGTAAATAATAATCACATATCCATTCATTTTTGCTATTGTCTCATTGCAAGATAGACTGAATGTAAATAATGAGTTGAACATGAAATTAAGTAAATTTTGTCTGATATTGATGGTTACTACCTTTACGGGCTGTGCCATTTATACCGGTTTTAATTATGATGATATCTTTGGTAAGCAGCAAGTTCGCCCTCGCACGCCCAATTTTCAAACCCCTGCGGCTCAGCATTTTATCAATGACATAAAGCCGATTTTAGATAATCGCTGTGTGGTATGTCATGCCTGCTATGATGCTCCTTGCCAATTAAAATTTTCTTCTGTAGAAGGTATCGATCGTGGCGCCAATAAAAGTTTAGTGTATAACGGCACTCGATTAACAGCGACAAACCCAACGCGTCTATTTGAAGATGCACAAACTACCGAAGAATGGCGTGAGATTGGTTTTCATCCCATTTTAAATGAACGTGCACAAATCCCTGAAGCCAATTTAGAAGCAGGCTTAGTAGCGCGATTACTTAAACAGAAAAAGCAACATCCGATGACACAACAAGATCAGCTTGAAGGCTTTGATTTTGCCATCGATCGCGAACAACAATGCCCTTCAATTGAAGAATATGACCAATATGCCGCCGACTATCCAACTTGGGGTATGCCTTATGGAATGCCAGCATTAAGTGACAAAGAGCATAATACATTAACGCAATGGTTGTCTGATGGCGCAGTAATGTCGGCCCATCAACCATTATCAAAACAGCAATATGCTCAAATTGATAAATGGGAAGATTTTTTCAATAGTGATTCGTTAAAACAGCAACTTACTAGCCGCTATATATACGAGCATTTATTTTTATCTCATCTCTATTTCTCACAATTCCAAAAAGCAACACCAGACAGCCCAATCCAGTTTTTTATGCTGGTTCGCTCCACCACACCACCTGGACAACCAGTCAATCGCATTGCGACCCGTCGTCCTTATTCCGATCCTAAAACCGACCGTGTGTATTACCGTTTAGTTGCCTACCCCGCGACAATTGTCAATAAAACCCACCAACCATACGCATTAAATGATAAGAAGTTAGCGCGAATTCAGTCTTTATTTATCAAACCACAATATGAAGTAAAAAGATTACCAAGTTATCATTCGAGCGTGGCGGCAAACCCATTAACAGCATTTGAATCCCTTCCTGTTGCTGCCCGGTATCAATTTATGTTAAATAATGCTCAAAATACCATTATGAGTTTTATTAAAGGTCCAGTTTGTCGTGGGCAGTTGGCCTTAAATGTCATTAATGATCGCTTTTGGGTGTTCTTTGTTGATCCTTCCAGCACGAACAACCCTGAAGTCCAACAACTTTATCACGAGCAAACTCATAACTTACGGCTACCTTCAGAACAACAGAGCAACTTGGTTCCGACCTTTGAATGGCTGGGTTATTCCGAGCGCCAAGCCCGTTACCTTGAAGCAAAATCACGCCAAATGAATAAATGGTTTAAAAACGGTTCAAACTTAACGCCTAAGCTTGTCTGGGATGGCGACAATAAAAATAGTAATGCCGCATTGACTATCTTTCGTCATATTGACAGTGCATCGGTAGTAAAAGGCTTAGTGGGTAAGCCACCGAAAACCGCTTGGGTGATCGATTATGAATTACTCGAAAGGATCCAATACTTATTAGTCGATGGTTTTGATATATATGGTAATTTCGGGCATCAATTAATGACGCGTATGTTTATGGATTTTTTACGCATGGAAGGCGAAGAGAATTTCTTATCGTTACTTCCGATCGAAGAACGACACAAGCAAATGGAAAATTGGTATCAAGATCCGACCCCACAATTAAGTGCCTTTATTCAGCGTGATGTGACGCCATTTGAACAGCCGCCTAATATTGAATACAAAACGGATAACCCAAAGCAAGAATTGTACGCCTTGTTAAAACAGCGCTTAGCTCCGGTACTCACCCAACGATACGCTTTAGTTAATACCGGCCTGTCGCAAAAAAATGAATTTATTCTAAATAAAATTGACCTATTAAAGGGTAAAGGGGTTTATCGTATTCCTCCTTTAATCTCCATTATGGTCACATTGGAAAATGGCAAAGAACAAGTTTTTACCTTGATACACAACAACGCACACAGCAACATTTCAAGCTTATTTGATGAAGAAAGTAATCGGATAAGAGAGGACGATGATTTAACCTTAGTGAAAGGCGTATTGGGCAGTTACCCTTCCGCCTTCATTCAGTTGAAAGAATCGGATATTGCAGATTTTTATCGACAACTTTCACAACTAGAAGATGATGACGATTATGTTGCCATTTTAGACAAATATGGCGTTAGACGCGGTTCTGCTGATTTTTGGGCGTTCAGCGATAAACTAAACAAATGGTATCAAAATGATCAGCCGATTGAGGCAGGGTTACTTGACTACAACCGTTTTGAGAATCGTTAATATCGTACACCTCAAGTCAACTCTAACGTTGCTTGAGGTGTAATGAAGGCATCATTACAAAACTAAACAACCGATTAATGCTGGAATACCGGCAATGGTCATTAACATACCAAAGTTATTCTCTTTTGGTTTGCATACCGAGATTTGATCCCATGATACTGACTGCTTACTGCCTTGCCATGCTACCGCGGCCACAATCCAAATCGCCAACAAAACGAAAAATAAAAACTCTGCCATATTATGTGGTTGTAATACTGGCACCACCTTGGATAGAAACGACACCACTAGCAGCGCGCCAACATTGACGACCAATACCTTCTGCACTAATTTTTTCATGTTAAATCCTTTTCTGCTCTTTTAGCTTCCTGCCACTATAAAAATAAAATACCTCCTAGTTTCTAGCTTAGATCCCATTTTTACGATTCAATGCCAATGACGGACCTAAATTTGATCCATCGCAAACCTAATAAACCATCATCTTAGTGTCATGTAATCACTTTATAAGCTTAATGAATAACTAAAAATGAGGAGCATAACGATGATTTAGCGTTATTAATCTCCGTCGAATAAATCGCAACAACACCGCATTATCGCGCTATTTATTTAGCTTAATTTACATTATGCTGTAGACAGAATATTAACTCATTTCATAAACCAATCAGGATGTTAATAATGGAAAAAACAATTCGAACCATGCCTGCTCATAAAAACATTGCATTGGTAGCTCATGATCATTACAAACCAGAATTATTGCGTTGGGTTATTGAAAACAAAGAAAAACTTCAAAAACATTTTCTTTATGCCACTGGCACGACTGGCAATATGCTGAGTAAAGAAACCGGACTGGCAATTAAAAGCTTGATGAGTGGCCCAATGGGCGGTGACCAACAACTGGGCGCACTGATCTCTGAAGGCAAGATTGATATGATGATTTTCTTCTGGGATCCATTAAATGCGGTACCACACGATCCCGATGTGAAAGCATTGCTGCGTATTGCTTCAGTATGGAATATTCCCGTCGCCACCAACCGTGCAACGGCAAAATTCTTGTTTACTTCCAAATTACTAGAACAAGAAGTGGATGTTGAAATCCCTGATTATCAAGCCTATTTAAACGATAGAATATAATTATCGGTTAAATAGCTACATAATTAACTAAATAACGAACAAAACGGGCCTAACACTTAGTGCTAGGCTCGTTTTTCGTTTTAAACTATTACCAATATTATTGAGGATAAGTGACGATTAACACACATTCTCTTCGTGTGCCCACACCGCCATTTCAACTCGTGAACGCAAATTTAACTTCTTCAATAAACTTTTCACATGCACCTTAACCGTCCCTTCGGCAATATCGAGTTTACGCGCGATCATTTTATTGGTCATACCGGTTGCCACCAACTTTAAGGTTTGAAATTCACGCTTAGTTAAACTATCAACGCCGCGTGGCGCTTCTTTTTTACTGCGTAACCCTTCCATTAAAATTGGCGCCATCTCTGGGCTTAACACCATTTGACCATTGCAGGCTTGATCTATCGCTTTCAGTAGCTCTTCCGGTTCCATATCTTTTAATAAATAGCCATCCGCGCCCAATTTGATTGCATTGGTTAAGTCACCTTTATAGTTGGAGACGGTAAACACCACCACTCGGCTCGACAAATGACAATTGCGCAATTCACGCAATGTTTCTAAACCATTCATTTCCGGCATATTGAGATCGAGTAAAATCAAATCGGGCTCATGTTGTTTGGCTAATTCAATACCCTCTGTTCCGGTGTGCGCCATCGCAACCACTTGCATGTTACCGTTCATCTCAATCAAATGTTTCACCCCACCACATAACATTGGATGATCATCAATTAAAATAACCGTTGATTTATCAGTGTGTTTTAATTCCATAACAGCGCCTTTTATTTTATTGGGGTGAGAATTCGATATTAATATGTGTGCCTTCATCTGGCCTTGATTTAATATTTAACTGACCGGGCAAGGATTTAGCTCTATCTCGCATAATAGTAAGACCGTAATGATTTTTAGGTTCAACAATGTGCTGCATTCCACAACCGTCATCCACAACCGCAATGTTGACCTTTTGAGTATTCGCATTATATTTGGCATCAATTTGCACATTATTGGCATTGGCATGCTTATAAACATTGGACAATGCTTCACGCACAATATGCACAATGTGAACCGCTTGATGCGAAGAAATACTGTTGGCGGGTATTTCAAATTCCAAGTTGATCTCAATGCCCAACTTTTGATTAAATTCTTCAATGGTGTTTTCAAGTGCCGGTAACAAGCCCGGCTCGGTTAATTTTAACCTAAACGTCGCAAGTAAATGTCGTAATTGGGTATACGCCACATCCACTTCATGACGCATTTCTTTCACTAAGTCTTTTTGCTCATCTGAAAATTGGCTGCTTTGCATTTGCAGACAGCTCAAGCGGATCTTCATACAAGATAAAGACTGAGCAATCGAGTCGTGTAATTCACGTGCAATCGTCGCCCGTTCATTGGCTAACATCAATTCGCCATTCAAATGCTCTTGGTATTTAGAGGCTAACGAACGAGTGATTTGACGACTCAAAGTATCGATTAATTGTTGCTCGGCATCAGTCATGTTTTGATCCGCGCGTAATTCAATTTTCAATGCGCCGTAACGATGCAAACCATCATCAAGTGGCCACACTAATGCATCGCTTAACTTATAAGGGTGCAATAAATTAACCCGTTCTTTATCAACCAAGCAAGCGTTGCATTGGCTATCCATACAATCATTTGGCCGCACTTTTTGTTCGGTTGAGATCACCTGACAACTGCCCGATTGATGATAATCTTCAATTTCTAAGCTAATACTTTGAAAGCCAGTGATGCTTTTTAACTCCGCTAAAATAGGCACAAATAAAGCACAATAGCGCTCAGCATTATCCGAGATTAACGGTTCACTAGAACGATATAAAAAATCCAAGATGGTATTTTTATATCTTAATTTTTCCGTTTTTGATGCCACTAAGCCTTCAAGATTGAGGTACATGGCTTCCAATTCATCCGCCATACTATTTAACACGATACCCAATTGATTCATTTCATCTTTATTGTTATTGACTGGATAACGGGTTTTAAAGCAGCCGTTTTTGAGTGAGAACGCCATCGTCAGTAATTGTCGCCAAGGTTTAAAAAGACGGCGTTTTAAGTAAAAAATATTCAGCGCAAGGAGTAATAACAGAATAATAATGAAAGTGGTTTGCAACGTTTTCAGCACCCATAAACGATGCTCTGTTTCTTGATCAATCAAGTGGACTAGTTGATCGAGTTGACCAACATAATTGGTAATGCTTTGGCGCGCTTCATCGGGAGAGTTAGCATGAAATAACGAGGGTTTCACTTTGGCCAACCAATATTGATGCACTTGCGAGTACTCTTTATAAAAGCCTCGCTCTTGAATATATTTTTCTAAAAAGACTGAATGATTGCTCTTTTCAATCGCCACCAGCACTTCATCTTTTTTTTCATCTAATGGCAATAACGACAATAGTTCGAAGCTTTGCATCCGCATATAACCAATACGGTTTATCGCATGGGCGTTACCTTGAATGCTGTTTGCGACCCAAGCGGAAGTCACCATTCCGCTAATCGCGCATAAGGTGATGACTAACATAGAGATCGACACTTTACCCACTAAAGAAAACGGATTCCAAATTGCATTAACTGAGTTTATTTTTGTCGAATTTGGCTTCATGACTGACCTTCAAATATAAGTAAGTGAGCATTTTATTCCTTTCTCGGTGTAACCATATAGCCATTTATAGGTAACACTTAATATCCATCATTTCACATATTGTATTTTAGATCCCAACCAAATAGCTTAAATAGCTGATTGTACCCATATTAATAACCACAATAAAACTACCCATATAGTGCTGAGGACTATTTGAGCGATATCAATAACGCGCCCGTAATTGATATGAGTCAAAAACTGATGGGATGAATAGGTCAAAGCTAAGCCATCTTTTGCAATCTAGTAAGGATATTAAAATGGAATCGTCCATTGATAATAAGAAAAACAACAAAAGTAAGGTGTTAACAAATTGGGTACCGGAAGACCCGAAGTTTTGGCAAGACGAAGGCCAACATATCGCACGTAAAAACCTGTGGATTTCTATTCCTTGTTTGTTGCTTTCATTCTGTGTTTGGATGATGTTTAGTACCGTCTCGGTCAATCTCAATCGGGTCGGATTCACTTTCACCACAGATCAACTGTTCTTATTAACCGCGCTGCCTTCTGCCTCTGGCGCTATTATGCGTATTCCGTATTCCTTTATGGTACCGATTGTCGGTGGTCGACGTTGGACCGCATTCACCACTGCGTTTATGATCATTCCTTGTATTTGGCTTTCGATTGCGGTGCAAAATTCACAGACTCCTTATTCGGTGTTTGTGATGATCTCATTATTGTGTGGTTTTGCTGGCGGCAATTTCGCCTCAAGCATGTCTAACATCAGTTTTTTCTTTCCCAAACACAAGCAAGGTTCAGCGTTGGGTTTAAACGGGGGTTTAGGTAACCTTGGCGTGAGTGTGATGCAATTATTTGCACCACTTGCCGTATCAATGGGGATCTTTAGTTTCTTTGTTTCTGGCTCACAGCAACCCGATGGCAGCATGTTATGGCTGGCCAACGCGCCCTTAATCTGGGTTCCGTTTATTATTATCACCACACTGACCGCCTGGTTTGGTATGAATGATATCGCCACCGCGAAAGCTTCTATTTCGGAGCAACTGCCAGTGTTGAAACGTCCACACATGTGGGTATTAAGTTTCTTATATTTATCGACTTTTGGTTCGTTTATTGGATTTTCGGCTGGGTTTGCCATGCTCACTAAAACCCAATTCCCTAGTATCGATATTATCCATATTGCATTCCTTGGCCCATTATTAGGCGCATTGATGCGACCGATTGGCGGCACACTGTCGGATAAGTTTGGTGGCATTCGTGTCACGACAATCAACTTTGTCTTGATGGCTGTTTTTACTGCTTCTATCTTTTATTTCCTACCGGGTGAAGTTTCACAAAACGGCAATTTTAAATTGTTCTTTATCGGCTTTATGTTGTTGTTTGCTACTGCTGGTCTTGGCAGTGGTTCAACCTTCCAGATGATCGCGGTGGTGTTTCGCCAATTGACTGTCGATCGAATACTGCGTGAAAATGGTGGCGATGAAGCAAAAGCCCAAGCGCGAGCAGTGAAAGATTCGGCGGCGGCATTAGGCTTTATTTCGGCCATTGGCGCAATTGGTGGTTTCTTTATTCCTAAAACGTTTGGCACTTCGTTGGCACTGACTGGCTCTCCTGTTGGGGCAATGAAAGTGTTCTTAGCTTTCTATATTGTCTGTGTGGTGCTCACTTGGGCGGTGTACGGCCGTTATGAGAAAAAATAGAAGGTAGACGCTCGTTCTAGCTTTTAGCTTTTAGCTTTTAGCTTTTAGTTTTTAGTTTTTAGTTTTTAGTTTTTAGAACAAAAATAACAGCCTGATCGTGAGCGGTCAGGCTGTTTTTATTCGATTCTACCTTTACTTTGCACTTTTCACCTCGCACCTCGCACCTCGCACCTCGCACCTCGCACCATATTTCGCTATACCCCTCAATAGTTCAACCCTACACCTTATTAATTTAACCCAACTTAAACCAAATAAAAAACATTAATAAACAATGTGTTAAACAAAATTCACACCTAACCAATTAGAGGTATTTTGTTTTTCACCCCTGCCATTCGCCAAAGTGGTTATTGATCAAAATCAATATCTCCCCATTTGATGCTGCTTATTGTAAGCCTATTAACATAATCGATACCGCTTTGTGGTCGATGCGGATTTAACACTACTAACTACAGGTGCAGACCTGATGAGGAGTTCCCCGGATGAGCAAATTTCTTGACCGGTTTCGTTACTTTAAGCAACTTGGTGATACGTTCTCGAACGATCATGGCCAAACATTACATACCAATAGAGACTGGGAAGATGGTTATCGTAGTCGCTGGCAACATGACAAAATCGTGCGTTCGACTCATGGGGTAAACTGCACCGGTTCTTGTAGCTGGAAAATCTATGTCAAAAATGGCTTAGTGACTTGGGAAACTCAACAAACCGATTACCCTCGTACTCGTCCTGATCTGCCAAACCACGAACCGCGTGGCTGTCCTCGTGGTGCCAGTTATTCTTGGTACTTGTACAGTGCTAACCGCGTTAAATACCCAATGATACGCAAGCGTCTGCTTAAACTTTGGCAACAAGCAAAACAGCAACACAGCGATCCGGTTGATGCATGGAAGTCGATCACATCCGATCCAGCTAAAATGCAGCAATACAAAAAAGCGCGTGGACGTGGCGGTTTTGTTCGCGCCAATTGGGAAGATGCTAACGAGCTGATTGCCGCTGCAAACGTACACACCGCTAAAGAACATGGCCCAGACCGTATTGTGGGCTTCTCTCCTATTCCTGCGATGTCGATGGTGTCTTACGCTGCCGGCGCTCGTTACTTGTCGTTAATTGGCGGTACTTGCTTAAGCTTTTACGATTGGTATTGTGATTTACCACCAGCCTCGCCTATGACATGGGGCGAGCAAACCGACGTGCCAGAATCGGCCGATTGGTATAACTCTTCATACATCATCGCTTGGGGTTCAAATGTGCCTCAGACTCGTACTCCTGATGCGCACTTCTTTACCGAAGTTCGTTACAAAGGCACCAAAACAGTTGCGGTGACCCCCGATTACGCTGAAGTTGCCAAGTTGTGTGACCATTGGTTAAATCCAAAACAAGGTACCGACAGTGCGATGGCATTGGCGATGGGCCATGTGCTATTAACCGAATTCCATACTAAGCGCCAAGTAGAATACTTTAAAAAATACACTCAGCAATACACTGATATGCCAATGTTGGTTGAGCTTGAAGCGCGTGAAGATGGCACTTTTGTACCAGGTCGCCAACTGCGCGCATCTGATTTAGTCGATAATCTTGGTCAAGATAATAATCCTGAATGGAAAACCATTGCGATTGATGAAACTACCGGTGAGCTTATTGCGCCACAAGGCTCAATTGGTTATCGCTGGGGTGAAGATGGTAAATGGAACCTTGAGCAAAAAGATGGCAAAACCGACCAAGAGCGCAACTTGCGTTTAAGCTTAGTGGATTCGCATGATGATATCGTCAGCGTTGGCTTCCCTTACTTTGGCGGCTTACCAAGTGAGCACTTCCAAAACGTTAAATTAAACGATGTTATTCAACATAAACTGCCAGCCAAGCGCATTACTAACGCACAAGGCAATGAAATTTTAGTCACCAGTGTTTATGATTTAACCATGGCTAACTACGGTATTGATCGTGGCCTCAACGATGAAAACTGCGCCTCAACTTATGATGAAGTCAAAGCGTATTCTCCAGCATGGGCTGAGCTTGTAACTGGCGTAAACCGTAGCGAAATCATCAAGATCGCCCGTGAATTTGGCGAAAATGCCGAGAAAACACATGGTCGTTCAATGGTGATTGTTGGCGCGGGTTTAAACCACTGGTTCCACATGGATATGTCTTATCGTGGCATCATCAACATGTTGGTGTTCTGTGGCTGTGTCGGTCAAAGTGGCGGCGGTTGGTCGCACTATGTCGGTCAAGAAAAACTGCGCCCTCAAACCGGTTGGCAGCCTCTTGCCTTTGGTTTGGACTGGCAGAAGCCGCCACGTCACATGAATGGTACTTCTTACTTCTATAACCACTCTAGCCAATGGCGCTACGAGACGGTTAACTCTAACGATCTATTGTCGCCTTTAGCCGATAAATCTCGTTACAGTGAAAGCCTGGTCGATATGAACGTGAAAGCGGAACGTCTTGGCTGGTTACCTTCTTCACCTCAATTCAACATTAACCCTTTGCATGTGGCCGAAAAAGCCAAAGCGGAAGGGTTAAGCTCTGAAGATTACATGGTGAAAAACTTAAAAGATGGCAGCATCCGTTTTGCATCTGAGCAACCCGATGAAGCCAGCAACCACCCACGCAATATGTTTATCTGGCGTTCAAACTTACTTGGTTCATCCGGTAAAGGGCATGAATACATGCTGAAATACTTACTGGGCACAGAAAACGGCATTCAAGGCAAAGATTTGGGCCAACAAGGCGCAATGAAACCTGAAGAAGTGGAATGGAAAGACCAAGCAATCGAAGGCAAACTCGATCTTGTGGTGACACTCGATTTCCGTATGTCGAGCACTTGCTTATTCTCCGATATCGTTCTTCCGACCGCCACTTGGTATGAAAAAGACGATATGAACACCTCCGACATGCACCCATTCATCCACCCTCTCTCTGCCGCGGTTGATCCGGCATGGGAAGCGAAAAGTGATTGGGAAATCTACAAAGGCATCGCGAAGAAATTCTCTGAAGTGTGTGTCGGTCATTTAGGGGTAGAAACGGATTTAGTCTCTTTACCTATTCAACACGATTCGGCCGCTGAAATGGCGCAAGCGTTTGATGTGCGAGATTGGAAAAAAGGCGAATGCGATCTTATTCCGGGCAAAACCGCGCCACACCTTAAAACCGTTGTGCGTGATTACCCAAATACCTTTGAGCGCTTCACCTCGCTTGGTCCATTGCTTGATCAGCAAGGCAATGGCGGCAAAGGAATCAACTGGGATACCCAAATTGAAGTCGATTTCCTCAAAGAGCTTAACTACACCAAAGCGGACGGCGCTGCCGAAGGTCGCCCACTGATCGAAAGTGCTATTGATGCAGCAGAAGTGATCCTGTCACTTGCACCAGAAACCAACGGTCAAGTTGCCGTCAAAGCATGGACAGCATTAAGCGAAAAAACCGGTCTTGATCATACTCATCTGGCGAAAAATAAAGAAGATGAGAAAATTCGTTTCCGCGATATTCAAGTTCAGCCGCGTAAAATTATCTCAAGCCCAACTTGGTCTGGTTTGGAAGATGAACATGTGTCTTACAACGCTTGTTACACCAACGTACACGAGCTTATTCCATGGCGCACATTGTCTGGTCGCCAACAGTTGTATCAAGACCACCAATGGATGCGTGATTTCGGTGAAAGCTTAGTGGCGTACCGTCCACCAGTGGATACCCGTTCGGTTCAAACTGAAATTAACCGTAAATCCAATGGTAACCCAGAGATGGCGTTAAACTTTTTAACTCCGCACCAAAAATGGGGCATACACTCAACCTACAGTGAAAACCTACTGATGCTGACCTTGTCGCGCGGTGGTCCAATTGTATGGATGAGTGAAGATGATGCCAAACAACTGGGCATTGAAGATAACGACTGGATCGAAGCCTTTAATAGCAACGGCGCATTAACCGCGCGTGCGGTGGTCAGCCAACGTGTGCCATCTGGCATGGTAATGATGTATCACGCTCAAGAACGTTTGGTTAATTTACCAGGCTCGGAAATCACCAATCAACGCGGTGGTATTCATAACTCAGTCACTCGTATTACGCCAAAACCAACTCACATGATTGGTGGTTATGCGCAGCAATCTTATGGCTTTAACTACTACGGAACGGTTGGTTCTAACCGTGATGAATTTGTGGTAGTACGTAAGATGAAAGATGTGAAATGGCTGGATGATGAAAATAACGATTACGCTCAAACGCCATCTGTTGGTCAGTCATTGATTAAATCAACGGCAGATAAAAAACTCACTGGACAGGAGAAATAAGCATGAAGATCCGTTCTCAAGTCGGCATGGTGCTTAACCTAGACAAATGTATTGGCTGTCACACCTGTTCAGTCACTTGTAAAAACGTGTGGACCAGTCGTGAAGGCATGGAATACGCATGGTTCAATAACGTCGAAAGTAAGCCTGGTTTAGGCTACCCCCATGATTGGGAAAACCAAGACAAATGGAAAGGCGGTTGGATTAGAAAAATCAATGGCAAACTCGAGCCTAGAATGGGCAGCAAAGTGGGCGTATTGGCCAAATTGTTCAATAACCCAGATATGCCAAGCATTGATGATTATTACGAACCATTTACTTTTGATTATGAGCATCTGCAAAATGCCAAAGAAAGTAAGCATCAACCTATCGCCCGCCCGCGTTCTTTGATCACAGGTGAGCGAATGGACAAAATTGAAAATGGTCCAAACTGGGAAGAGATCCTTGGCGGTGAATTTTCAAAGCGTTCAAAAGATTACAACCTAAATGCGTTTGGTTTTGAAGAAAAGCAAAAAGAAATGGTGGGTGAATTTGAAAACACCTTCATGATGTATATGCCGCGCTTATGTGAGCATTGCTTAAACCCTGCGTGTGTGGCCACCTGCCCAAGTGGTTCAATCTACAAACGTGAAGAAGATGGCATTGTCTTAATCGATCAAGACAAATGTCGCGGCTGGCGCATGTGTTTAACCGGCTGCCCATACAAAAAAATCTACTTCAACTGGAAAACCGGAAAATCGGAAAAATGTATTTTCTGTTACCCACGAATTGAAGCTGGTCAACCAACGCTGTGCGCAGAAACCTGTGTTGGTCGAATTCGCTATCTTGGCGTAATGCTCTACGATGCCGATATGATTGAGCAAGCCGCCTCGACCGAGCACACTACCGACTTGTACCAGCGTCAACTGGATGTGTTCTTAGATCCAAACGATCCTGCAGTGATAAAAGAAGCGTTGGCCCAAGGCGTACCGATGAGCACCATTGAAGCGGCGCAAAAATCACCGGTGTACAAAATGGCAGTGGATTGGAAGTTGGCACTGCCACTTCACCCTGAATATCGCACCCTACCTATGGTGTGGTATGTACCGCCACTTTCGCCAATTCAAGCTGTTACTGATGCTGGCGTACTCGATGGTGATGATATATTGCCTGAAATCGAAAGACTGCGTATTCCGGTTAAATACCTTGCAAACTTGCTTACCGCAGGCGACGAGAAACCGGTTCTTAAAGCGCTAAAACGTATGATGGCGATGCGTCACTACAAACGCGCGGAAAGCGTTGATGGCATCATTGATACCTCTGCATTAGAAGAAGTGGGTTTAACCGAAGCACAAGCGAAAGAAATGTATCGCTATTTGGCCATCGCTAATTATGAAGATCGCTTTGTGATCCCAGCTAGCCACCGCGAAATGGCACATGAGTCTTTCCCTGATTCATTTAATGACCAAGGCGCTTTTGCTGAAAGTAAAGGTTGTGGTTTTAGCTTTGGTGATGGCTGTAATGGCAGTGACAGCAAGTTCAATCTTTTTGATAGCAAACGCATTGATGCGATTAATATTGAAATGGTCGATGCTACAAAACATAAAGGAGCGAAATAATGGAAAACCTTAAAATTATTTCCCTCTTACTTGAGTACCCAGATCGCGAGATCTGGCTACACAAAGACGATCTAATGAAAGACATCTCGGAGATGTTATTTCTCTCTCCAGCTCAAATGAGTCGCTTATATACTTTTATTGAAGAGTTAACCGAGCAAGATTTATTGGACGCTCAATCGAACTATATTGAGTTGTTTGATCGTGGTCGTTCTTTGTCTTTATTGTTATTTGAACACGTTCATGGTGAATCAAGAGATCGTGGTCAAGCCATGATCGACTTGATGGAACAATATAAAACCGCAGGTCTGCAAATCGAAAGTATCGAATTGCCCGATTATCTGCCGGTGTTCCTTGAATATCTTGCCACTCTAGCGCGTGAAGAAGCGGTACAAGGTTTGGCGGATATCGCCCCTATTTTGGCACTGCTTGGCGCTCGTTTAGAAAAGCGTGACAGTCTTTATAGCACCTTGTTTACCTTGCTATTGGAATTGTCAGGTACTCAAGTTCGTCCTGAGCACTTGCATGACAATGTTGACAAAGAGCAACGTGATGATACCGCCGAAGCGTTAGATGCGGTTTGGGAAGAAGAACAAATCAAATTCTTAGGCGAAGAAGGTTGTGCCTCTGCCGAGCAAAACATGCACCAAAAACGTTTTGCCGGCAGTGTTCAGCCTCAATATGTAAGCTTAGATTCTATTGCACCCCTGTCTGATAACTCAGCTAAAGACAGTTCGACTTCAATGTCTGGAGGCCAACAATGAGCGATTTTTTAAATACGTTTTTCTTTAACGTATACCCCTATCTTGCTGCTGCTATTTTCTTTATTGGTAGCTGGATCCGCTATGATCAAGCGCAATATTCTTGGCGCGCAGGATCAAGCCAAATGCTAAGCAGCACGAAAGATAAGCGTTATATGTTTATTGCTTCTAACCTTTTCCATTTAGGTATTTTAGGGGTATTTGCAGGCCACGCATTTGGTATGTTAACCCCACACTGGATGTATGAAGCTTGGCTACCCGTTCCAGTGAAACAACAAATGGCAATGTTCTTAGGTGGTGCAGCCGGTATTATGACCATCATCGGTGCGGGTATGTTATGCCACCGCCGGATGTCAAACCCGCGTATTCGCGCAACGTCCAGCAAAGCCGATATTCTGATCATTGTATTGTTATTCACTCAAGCTTGTCTTGGGGTGCTAACCATTCCATTCTCAGCGCAACACATGGATGGTAGCGAGATGATGCAATTGGTCGGTTGGGCGCAAGGCATTGTGTACTTCGGTCATAACCCTGCAGGGCATCTTGAAGGCGTGGCCTTTATTTTCCGTATCCACTTGGTATTGGGCATGACGTTATTCGTTCTATTCCCATTCTGCCGTTTAGTGCATATCTGGAGCGTACCAGTGGAATACTTAACGCGTAAGTACCAATTGGTGCGCAGTCGTCGCTAGCGCTGTTGTCCATTTTTAATATGATAAGAATTTATAACCCACGGGTTTTGTAAAACAGATGCCCTATTCGCCAGTTCTTCGGAGCTGGCTTTTTTTGCTTTACGTTCACGTTATTCAACAGGGTTATGCTTATACCCATTCCATTTAATATGTGTCCAATCTGAATACCCCGAAAGACACTGCTCCTTCCTTTGGCGTTTGAGAAAAGCTACCTCTTAGTTAGTATATTAATCGCTCAACTATTTTTGATATAATCAAATAAACCAATAATAGAGGGCAAAGTCATGGCAAAACCTGATCGTAAAACCGTTATGCTAGAGATCATCGAAACGGTCAAAAGCGAGTTTCCACTCGATGCGCCTGAAGCCTCTATTTGTGGTGATACTTGCGTCGGTTGCCCAAGAAAATTGCTCGAGCTAGTTGAAGGGGAATTGATCTATTGGGAATCGCAATTGAAAAAAGATCAACTGCCTGATTTTGATGAACTAAACCGCTTTGGTAAGTTATGTAAAAACGTGCGCCGCGGGTTAGTTCGAAATGGTTTGGTGGCTTAAATTAAAGTTTAGGGGCTTAAGCGCCTAGAAGCTAGAGATTAGAGATTAGAGATTGAAAGTTAATCCATTTAGCCGTTAAAGTATTCACTAAACGGCTGGATAACCCACCTTCTAAGCACGATTAACAAACAAGCCAATCAGATTAAAGCGGTAATGTTTGATAAAGCAAAATGCCACATAAGCAATAATAAGGCTGGCCACATAAAGCTGAAAAATGGCTAAATAATGAAACACACCCACCCCATTGCTCAACTCGTGACTGGTTAATAGTGCTTCCATTTTAAACATCGCGGTTGTGCCACTGGCAAGCGGGAAAGTATAGGCTGAAAACCCCGCACTAAAGGGTTGTTTTAGCAGACGTACTAGCGACAAGTAAAACACCACATTCAATAGTATTGCCACACCACTGAGCATCAGTAGCATATTCACCATCGGCGCAGTCGCGACCCCCAAGTAACCAATAATGATCAGATTAGACGGCGCTGCCATAATGGCAAAGGTTGGTACTTCAGCCGCTTGTAATCGCTCATGGAAAGTTAATCGATACATTAGCAGTGGCAATAACACAAAATACGAACCTACCCCTAAAACCAATAGGATGTTAGCTAACCATAATGTGTCTGCACCGGGATTCGCTAAACAGCCTAAAATCGGACCAATTGCCGGAATAAACCAACTTGGGATCATGTCTTTAAGTTTAAAGCCTTTACAACGATGGTAAGTAAACGAGATGAAAAACAGTAAGTGAAGGATCACTGCGCCATACCAGACTACTCGGCCAGTAATCGCGAGTTGATGAAAATGAATAAGATCGTAAGAAATCGCCATGAGTGCCATACACATGGTTGGCAGCACCGACCCCACAATCGGATGACGCAATTCTTCAAATAACTTGGTTGGATGGCGAATAAATTTAGCCATCACACCGCACACTAATAATAACGCGATTGCGGAGGTGGTATTTTGGATCAAACCTAAATGCGGTGCATAATTTTCCCAACACCAACCAATAGCTGAGATCCCTAATGCTAAGCCTGCAACTGGAGTGGGAAAGTTTTTTATTTTGGTCATCTATTGGTATCTCAATTGAATTTAAGCGGCGTATCTTATTCTAATACATACCATTTAGAAAGCATTCACCGTGCTCTATTCTAAGAAAAACCACCAGCAAGTTACCTCACTGATGGTTTTAATGTTTATAAATAATCATGTTTACTGTTGATGCGTACAACCGGCTAAGCTAGCCAACGTATCAAACGCTATCGGTTTTCCACTGTGTGACCTCACTTGCCTGTTTCATGGAACCCTCCCGTAACGCCTCCTTTTTCAAGGCTAATGCGGATCTCTTTTACCATCTCTTTCGTAACAGGTTCAGATCGAGCGCCAAGCTTATCGCGAATAAAGCTGATCATGCGTGCCATTTCAGCATCGCCTGCAATATCGTTAAAGCTACTCATTGGCATGTAATCACGATTCGGCTCAAGATAATCCGGTGATAAACCGCGCAATACTACTGCAACCGTGTTGTAAGGTTCTGAGTGAGCAATAATACCGTTACCTAACAGTGCTGGAGCAATATCTTTGCGTCCTTTACCGTCTGGTCCATGACAAGCACCACAAGTTTCGGCAAAGATTTGATACTCTTTGGTTTGTTTATCCGCCACACTAAAGCCACTTGGTTGTAATGGTTTCGTAGCAGGATCCAAGCGGTTTCCTTCATCTCCGGTTAATAAATATTCGGCAATCGCATCCAAGTCATCACGGGTCATATAACGAGTACTGTTTTTCACCACATCGGCCATACCAGCAAACGCCGTTCCTTTAGAGGAATGCCCTGTTTTTAAGAAGTCGCTAATGTCCTTCACTTCCCAACCATGTTGATGTAACTCATTAGCAGTAATATCCGGCGCATTCCAATGATCAATGATATTGCCTTGGAAAGGATTATCCTCTTCTAATGCTTGCGCGACATTACGCGGCGTATGACACTCAGCGCAGTGCCCTAAGCCCATAGTGAGATACTTTCCTCGCTTCCAAGCATCGCTAGCCTCTGGTGGGTAGGTCAGCTTATCTTCATCAAAGAACACCACATTCCACGCCCACATTCCCAATCGAATATTGGTCGGAAATATCATACCGTTTGGTATATTTGGACTGCTCACTGGGGTCAACGATTGCATGTAAGCCCACAACGCCTGAGTATCTTCCTCGGTTATATATTGATAAGACGTGTACGGCATTGCTGGGTATAAGTTGCCGTGTTTGGCCACGCCTAAACGCACCGCATCATGGAACTCTTGGTAAGTATAACTGCCAATCCCTCGCTCAACATGAGTCGAAATATTAGTTGAATACAAGGCACCAAATGGGGTTGGGAAAGCCAATCCACCACCAAATAGTTCGCCATTTTCAGCGGTATGACAAGCCACACAGTCTCCTGCATAAGCTAGGTATTCACCTCGTTTAACCATATCGGCATCGAGCGCAGTCACTTGCTTTTGCCCTTTTAACCGTTGATGGGTCAAATAAGCACCCAAGGCGGTAATTTGCGCTTTGGATAATTGCTTATCGAAGGCAGGCATCACCGAATCTAACCCTTCGCGTACCGTCGTTTGTATTTGCGCAATATTGCCACCGTGAACCCAAGTATCATCGGTTAAGTTGTAGGCACCAATTTGAGTGTTACCAGTGCCAGCATCGCCATGACACGCGGCACAATTATACTCAAACAGTTGCTGACCTTGTTCGCGTTGCACTTTTGCCGCAGGAACTGCGCGATTGGTTTGTAAACTGGCAACATAGGTCGAGACATCCTCAATTTGTTGCTCGGTTAATACATCTTTCCAACCGACCATCACCCCATGACGACCATGGGTGATCGAACTTATGATCCCCGCATCACTGCTATCATAAATCCATTCATTATCGACGAGATTAGGAAAGTGCAACTGCCCTTGCCCATTTTTACCATGACAGGCTTCACAGTGGTTATTAAATAGCTTTTCACCATAATCGACAATGTCTTCGTTTTGGCTTAACTGGGTTAATGTCTTTGAATCGGACTGTAACGCCGCCAATTTTTTATCAATGATCTTGGTATCGTATTGTTGTAGTTCATCGGTTGAATGCCAATTCATTAAACCCTGCCAATTCCCCATCCCCGGATACAACACAAAGAAAATCGCACTGGCAATAAAGGCAATCAAATATGAATACAGCAATACCATTGGTAATTTGGCATCGTTTTCCGCAATACCATCGTAAACATGTAACGCTTTATCCGCATCCGCCTCATGATTTTTATGCCAATAATGCCAAATGACATACCCCATAATGACCAAGAAAATCACGGTAAGAATAATGACCCACGCACTCCAAAATGTACTTAACATGCTGCCTCCTTATTCCCCTAGACTCTGCAGATAACTGATCAATGCATCAGCATAGGTTTTATTTTTCACCTGCAAACGCGCCCGATCAATTTCATCATCGGTATAAGGCACGCCTAAGATCCTAAGCGTTTCCATTTTGTCGGCAATATCTTCACCGTCTAATACCTTAGTAAATAGCCACGGATAAGAAGGCATGATTGAGGTTGGTACCACATTCCTAGGATCCATTAAATGGATCTCATGCCAACGGTCAGAATATTTACGCCCAACGTTAGCCAAATCAGGACCGGTACGTTTAGAACCCCAGAGATTTGGGTATTCATAAATATCATCCTCACCTTTGGTTGGTTCGCCATATCGTGCTACTTCTGCAGGTAATGGACGCACCATCTGCGAGTGACAAGTATGACAACCTTCACTAATGTAAATATCTCGTCCGGCTAACTGCAAAGCGGTATAAGGGAGTACAGTCGATTTTTTGATCTGTTCATCTTTCATAAACAGATCTGGCACCACCCAAGCCAGTAACGAGAAGCTCGCGACCCCAATGGTAGAAAAAATCAGGATCCAAACCGACTGAGTAAAATCTTTATTTAACATAAGCTTTACCCTCTTGGTCTGTGGTTTTCGTGGCGATGTTATTCGCACCTAAGCTATTCGCGCCTAAGTTATTCGTATCCAAGCTACTAGTGTCTAAGTTACCGTTGTCTAAACCAGCCGCTTTGTTATTAACGTCATTGTCTGTATCGTTGAGCGGCAAAGAAAGCGTTCGATAAAGGTTATAAATCATCAATATCACCCCAGCAACAAAGAACGCTCCACCAATAAAGCGCGCAAGCATCCATGGCGCAACAAAGTTCATGGAGTCAACAAAGGTGTACATTAAAGAGCCATCATCGTTTTGTTTTAACCACATGTAACCTTGACCGATCCCGCCAATCCAAAGTGCAACCGCGTAAATCGCAATCCCGATATGTGCAAACCAAAAATGCCATTTGACCAACCGACGTGACCACATGTCTTTATGTCCCCATAAACGCGGAATAAAGTAGTAGAACACTGCAAAGCCAGACATTGCCACCCAACCTAATGCGGCAGAATGCACATGACCAACAATCCATTCGGTATTATGTGCGATCATATTAAACCAGCGGATCGCTAATAGTGGGCCTTCAAAGGTTGCCAACGCGTAGTAAATAACCGCAGAAAGGAAGAACAGCATCACATAGTCATGTTTCAGTTTTTCTTTATTTGAAAGCAGTGTCATTAAGCTATTAAATGCCCCGCCCCAAGATGGCAGCCATAATAATAATGACATGATGATACCGAGGTTTTGCAACCAATCTGGCACAGAAGAATAGATTAAATGGTGAGTACCTGCCCAAGTATAAAAACCTACCAAGCCCCAAAAGTGAACCACAGAAAGTCGATAGGAATAGATAGGTCGTTCGGACGCTTTAGGGATGAAGTAGTAGTTCATACCAATGATCCCTGCAGTTAACAAGAAACCAACCGCGTTATGCCCCCACCACCACTGAACAATGGCGTCTTGCGTGCCAGCATAAACAGAATACGATTTAGTCAAGTTAACCGGTATCTCCAAGTTATTAACGATAAAAATCATCGCGATCACAATAATAAAGCCGCCGAAGAACCAGTTTGCCACAAAGATGTGTTGTACTTTTCGTTGGCCAATAGTGCCAAAAAATAATACTGCGTACATCACCCAAACCACGGCAATTAAAATATCAATTGGCCATTCAAGTTCAGCGTATTCTTTTGAGCTGGTCCAGCCTAATGGCAATGTGATCAACGCCAGCACTAAGACTAATTGCCAACCCCAGAACACCATCCAAGCTAAACTTTTATTAAACAGTGTCGTTTTACTGGTACGTTGCACAATATACAGTGACGTCCCCATCAAAATATTGACTACAAAACCAAAAATAACCCCAGAAGTATGCAAGGGGCGTAATCGACCAAATTGAAAGTATTCAGAATCAAAATTGAGTATTGGCCAATAAAGTTGCGCTGCAAGTATTAACCCAACAGTCATACCGAGTAGCGCCCAGATCAAACTGGTAATGATGAAATATTTCACCACTTTCATATCGTAATTAATTTCCATTGTTCACCTCCTTGTTATCTCCATCCATCACGTTTTAACGCTATGGTGCGCTAGGTTCAGGTTTGGATTGAGTTGGTTCTGATATGGATTGAGAAGTGACTTTGGAAAAGAAATAACTAATGTCTTTCATGTCTTGCTCGGTCAAGCTATCGGCTTGTTCATACATCACTAACGCAAGCCCCCCTGTTCGTTGACGTCGTTTATAAGCTTTAAGTGTGGTGACTAAATACTCAAATTTCTGCCCTTGCAGGTTAGGATAAATAGCGATATCTGAGACCCCCGCTTTACCGTGACAAGTCATACAAACCGCGGCTTTTTTCTGGCCGGTATCATATTGCTCATCCGCTTGAGCTGTCGCTGGGATAACTCCGAAACCCAATAACCCTAAACTGACTAACCATAATTGTTTAAACATACGCATCTCATCTGATCCTGATTGTTTTGAAAGTTGCTGACTTTACTTTTAGTATTAACTTGGTAAAGAAAACAACCAGCTTCCATCACAATTAAGAATAGTTGATGAATATACATGTGCTTACATTATTTAAGAAATATTCTCTTTATTTGAAGTGACATAGGAAATTTGCTCGCTATTTGAGGTAAGCGACATTAAAACAGTTACCCGTAGCAAAAAAATCCCATATAATTTCAATATCTTCGACATGACACTATTTTTACCCCTTCCTTCGATTCGCTCTTTTGTAATGGTCAAGCAATCCTGTAGGACTTCTAAGCCACTTTTAGTAATTCTTGGCGCTTTTGAACTGGCGTTAGATAATCAATCGCGGAGTTCAATCGTCTGTAGTTGTAGAAGCTAATATACCGTTCGACGGCGGTTACCACCGATGGGTGATTGATGAAGCTTAGGTCGTTCAGATATTCCGTTTTCAAATTGCGGAAAAATCGTTCTTGTACGGCATTGTCCCAGCAACACCCTCGCCGACTCATACTTTGTATCATGTT
>NZ_JAAUWS010000037.1:0-22137 GCF_014694465.1 Vibrio sp. S11_S32
GGCAAGAAGGAAATAAACCGGCTGAAACGATAACTATTCGGCATTATATTAGCTCCGCTAAATTAACGGCAAAAGAGTTATTAGAAAAATCTCGAGCACATTGGAGTATAGAAGTGCAGCTGCACTGGCGTTTGGATGTGGGCTTTAACGAAGATAGTTGTCGTATTAGACGAGAGCAGGCTGGTGAAAACTTGGCAGTCATACGCCATGCGGTCATAAATCTCTTAACAGAAGAAAAATCATTTAAAGCCGGCATCAAGCGAAAGCAGAAAAAGGCAAATCGAAATAACGATTACCTTTCCAAAGTCCTTGTAGGGCAAGGGCTTTCGTAATCTTGCCCTGTTATGCTGATAATCTAAGGTACGATCTCTAAGCCCCTTCAAGGCATTGAAAATATATTGCTTTATACTAGGTGTCTCATTTTCTATAACGAAAATAAGACACCTTTTTTATATCTAGTGATATTTGAAAAACACCGGATATTTCCAAACTCAAACTCAAACTCAAACTCAAAAAGCACACATCTAACTCAACGTTTGATGCACAACCTCATACCCTAAAATGTTCCCTTCAAACTTTCCTTTTTCACAGTAATAAAAAATCCGCTTTTTATGATGATTAATGGCGATCACATCTTGATTGGAATACGCCACTTCAATATCAGGATCTTCGATATAGCAACGCAGCGCAATGAGCCCATGTTTGGTCAGTTTAAGATGCCTTTCCCATAAATAGATCCGATCGGCTTTGTTTTTAATGCGTTCCAACGCGACAAAATACTTAACCAAATTTATGCTTAGTAATCGCCGATAAAGTTTAGTGTCATTCAACGCGATGGGCTCTGGTGTTAACAGAGCCTGAACATGCCTATCGACAGCCTCTATGATCTCTGGATTTTTACGCCAGAGCGCCCAACGCTTTTCTGCAAAAACGAATAACGCATTTTGCCCTGCTAATGATTCAATCGGATCGTCCATATTAAGCTCGGATTTGGTCGCTTTTGACATTAACCCCACCGCCGCCATTTTAATGCCCATCTCATGAGCAAGAAAATGGTTAATTACAATCTGCGCTTGGTCTTGCTGTGTGATCTGCTTTTTCATAATGCCTCACCAATCATAAGCTCACTAAACGCCTTGCCATCAGAACGTGAAGCATTGGCGACATAAGGGGCATAAACCTGAAACAACAAACGTGTATCGCTGTGACCAAGCATTTGTGAGATATACAATGGGTTCTCATGAGCAGCAATATGCAAAACCGCAGCGGTATGGCGTGTTTCATAAGGGCGGCGACGCGTTAACCCCGCTTTTTTCAATGTCGGATACCATAGTTTTTTACTAATGAAATGGGTATCAAGCGGTTGACCATTGTCATTCACAAAAACAAAAGCAGAGTCATGATTGCGCTTTGCTTTTACACGCATTAATAAATCGCGCAAGGTATCGCACATCTTTAAGCTGCGGCGTGATTTAGGCGTTTTCACATCACAAATCTCACCACTGACATAATTTTGGCGAATATGGATCAACCCATGGTCAAAATCGATATGTTCCCAATACAAACCATGCACTTCGCAACTGCGCATACCGGTCCAAAACCGCAACATAAAATAATCACGCCATTGTTCATCCACCGTTTGTAAAAACTGGCACACCTCATTTTTGGTCATTGGGTTCGAATTGGCCGTTTCTTCTCGTAACGCTTTGTAGCGGCGAAATGGGTAATCAAATTTGTATTCTTCAGAAGACAAACTCAAGATGGCAATAAAGGGCCAAAAAACATTATTGATGCGCTTGTTGCTTAATAGGCGATCGCCGGCGCTGTTGGTTTTCTCCATTAAGTTTTGGCGATAATAGTCAATTTGCGAAAGCTGTATTTCATTGATCAACATATTGCCAAACTCAGGCAGTAAATAACGATCTAAATTGCCTCGAACGCTGCGCTGGTAGCTGCTTTTCCATTTGCCTTTTTGACGCTCAAACCATTGGTTGGCAAACGTTTCAAAAAATGGAAATTGGCATTCTGGATCTTTATCGCGTTGCAATGATTCAAATAATTGCACTTTCTTACTGTTGGGAAAATAATTGCGATATTGAAAGGTTCCCAAGTCAATTTCAGCGTTCATTTGCTTGAGTTGCAATTGCGCGGTCTTGAGATTTTTCGGGGTAGCGAGGGTTTTTGTGCCTTCACGAAAACGCTGACCGTAAAGGTGTAAGTCGAACTGAATGCGCCCATTTGGACGTACGCGAATATGAGCCATGATTGGCCTCCATCAAATAGATCTATCCCTATCCGATGGAGTTCGCTAAAATACGACCATCGGCTGGATCTGGTTTAAACGTCAGGCAGCCGGTACGAGGCAGGGGGGTTGCCGCCCCTCTGTCTCAACTGCAATTTCTAGAGTCATCCCATTCAACGATTTTCCAACTCATCACATCAAGTTATTATCTCAACGTCATGCCTAGTGAATCATTGACTGGTTAATCTTTCATCTATTACTATAATAAATACTGTGTATTTGTCCAGTTGTTTTTGGCGCTTTTTGTTACCTATTGGCGAAATGGCCAAACTTAAAAATTAAATAGATCCGGTTGTTCTTCATGAGAAGGCTTTGATTCACCTTGGATTGCATTAAAACTTTCAAGCAAGGGCTGTATGGCTTTTGGCGCGTCATTGTCCTTTTCAACACTGAAGGTGGAGAGCGGTAATGTATCGGCTTCGGAGTTATAACAACCCAATTTATACTCACCATTGAGATTTTGATACAGCATCATTTTGATTTTTTTAGCGCAGGTTAAATCCTTGATCTTAATGTCCGAGATTTCTTTTGGACAAAAGCGCAGCGCTAACCCTTTACCGATGTATTTTTCATTTCCCATACCAAAGATCTTAATGGGTTTGATAAATTGATAGGGCTTAATTAAAGAGCAGAGAGTCAGGCTGTCCGGTTCTAAATATAATATCGCTTGGTTGGCCTTTTTTATTTTACTGTATTGGGTTTGGCAGTGTTTTATTTCGGCCTTAAAGTGATAAAAATCCAACATAAAATGCAGTAGCGGTTTGATGGTATCTGCTTTCTTCGTTAAAAAAATGTCGATGCCAGCAAGCGATAGAGTGGAGCTAAAAGTCGGTGATATGAAGGTGATATCTTCACCTTGCAGATTGATGTCGATTTCTTCTGTGGTGAGGTTTTCACACATATGAGTCAGCGTACGCGTCGCTTCTTCTGTGAGCTGCATATTCATGGGTATGTTCATATTGCTCGGCAGCACTTTTTCTTCAATGGCATTATCTCGTTGTATCTTGATGGTCTGTTTGTCTTTATTAAACTCAATATAGTCAAACGGCAGATTGTTGGTGGCTTCATGTATCACTCGTTCAATGGCCGTTTTCCTAATGGTAAACGTGCTCCTTTGTGCCTTTTTTTTCAAATAGTCGACATGCGTATCATCGACTTCTTTACACTCACACGTTCGCAGGGCAAATTCTTCTGGGGCTTTATCATTTAACAGTGTGCTGTTATGAATCAAAGCGACGTGATTTTCACCGTTCAATTTACGATTTAACGTCAACTCTATATCTTGTTCTGGATCGGGAAAATACGTTAGGATCTGAGCGAAATAACTGCCATCAAGACTAAACGAAAGGCTTTTTTTCGGCGCAGGATCTAACGTTAACGCCATCTCTACGCAAAAAGGTTCTACGCCACTGACCAGTGTTAAACTGGCATCAGACTTATCGATAATAAAACTGACGACACAATCTGATTTTCGAATTTCGAGTGAATCGATCAACGTCTGTACAAAGGTGCGATTACTCGCGGGAATGGTGAGCGGGATCAGGTTCATAAATTGTCCTTGTCATGTTGAATGGATAATAAACATTGATGAGCGGTGTCTAAAATAAGATCGGATATACCGTCCTTCGGCCTTAAGGTGACGGTGAGGAGAGTGTCGCCTTCAGGATGCTTGGTTATGCGTAAGGTATCCTTGGATTGCATAAATTCGTCTTTAAGTATTTTCTCCTTTCGAGCAGGGCGCACTTTTCTGTTAACGGCGAGCTCAAAATCAAATGTTAACCATTGCCAGTCCTTGTGATGAAAAATTTCCCGATAAGCTTTGGCATGCTTGAGGTTACAGTCGGGCGTGAAATACAGCGTATTGTCTTCAACATTTCGCTTAATAGGCGGAAGAAGGCGAAGCGCCGTTTTTTGTTTCTTAGTGATCGCAGCAATGTGATGCTGACAACCTAATTTCCAGATCGCACTTAAGCCCTGCAAATCGATGATCTTGGCTTCATGCATGGAATGAAACAAGTAACCCAATAAGCTGTGATCATTAGAGGCAACGCTTTTCTCCCAAGTACAATAAGCACTCATGTCTTCAGATTGTTCCTTTGGTTTCTTTGTTTTTTCGGCAGGCAAAAATAGGGACGCTCGGATCTCGGTCTCTTCCAGTAATACCGGATTGGCTTGTTTCTCATTTAACGCTTTATATTGGCGATCCCACATGATTTTATGCAATCGGCTCGAGAGGGCGTTGGATTGATTTTTGAGACCAAATAAATAGCGTAACTCGGCATGAGAATAAGCTTGTTGCAGATCTAAAGAGTAACGCTTAGTAATGATAGGTAATAACCAGTCTACGCCATGTAAATAAGACCAACGGGTGGTGGCATAATGGGCATGTCCAATTTGCATGCCCATTTCATCGAGCAATATCCCATCATTGACCAGAGTGATCTCACGCCCATTCAACCAATAACGAAAGCGAGTGGCCAACGTATTATCACTGAGCATCACCGTTTCAAGCTCAGTTTTTCCGCGTGAGATTTCTCGCGTTTGATTGGCCAGATGCAACCCTTGCAGCATGAATAAGTGCACGCCACTGTGGCGAAGATGATGAAAATTTACTTGTTCGCCAAACAGCGCTTTTAATGCCTTAGATACCGGCAATACATAAAATAATTGTCGCGAATGATACTTCTCACCTTCAAAGCCAATCAGTGGTGAGTCTGGCGGGAGGGCTTTTTTCATGCTCAACGTGGTACATAAAAAGGAAATAAATTGTTTTGGGAGCACAGTATGTACCATGCGGGTATTGCCACTTTTGGTGTGACCTTCCTCTGTGGCGGTGATGCAAAGGCTTAATGCGCCTTTACTCGGATCAAAGGTGATGTCTTGAAAACGTAATCGCAACACTTCCCCACGTCGTAACATACCAAAAAAGCCCAATATCGCGGCCAGCGCCGCATACAATGACCTAAATGGATTATTGGTTGGGGCATTAATTAAGGCGTCAAATAGATGCTCAAAGTCGTCCAAACTGAGCCGATAGGCATTGACGGATGGCCGGTTTGTCGGAGGGGTTAATGCCGACATATCGAGTGATTCTGTCAATTCTTGCACGCTGATGAATCGCAAAAAATAATACATGGTCAATTGAGTTGAATCGGTGCTCAGTGATTGATACACCGTTTTGGCCCACAGGTTAAGATCAACTTCTGAAGTGGCCTCGACATAGCTCAGAGGAAAGTTCAACAGCGTTTTATCTAATGTGGTGTATTTCACAATGGAGCTTGGAGCAAGACGCTCTTTTTTCACCCCGCCATATTCGATTAACTGCGCCGTATATAAAAAGAGCATTCGCGGCAAAATATTGTGAGCATCCCATTGCGGCTCTAATGCCCAATCGATGTAGCGGGCTTTTTGTTGTGTTACCGACGATTTGGCTGAATGATCTTTCACAATGTGGTTGAGTAATTGTTTATGCGGCCAGTTCGCCTTTTTGGTCGAGGTTTTCAACTTATCAAACCAATTGAGATCCCAATCAATATCATAAATGGTGCGCACTTTAGTGGCGGATTTTATGTGTGTATTGTCAGTGACTGGAATAAAGCCGACATGCCGCTCAGGGTAGGACAGATCTTTTAGCAAACTCGGTGGCAATTTGTGGATAATAAACCAGGTAATTTGAAAGCGTTGCTGCCATTGATTCGCTCGCGCTTTAGGAAGATGATACGTTTGCGCCCATTGTTCACAGCGTTTAAATAAGGCGTTGTCTGTGATGCTTGGCGGGGCGGCTGCATAATAATCACAGAGCAAACGGTAACAAAAGAGTGAGAGATGATAGTGAGTAAAACTGGCATCGACATCTTTGTGTTGTAGATGCCTTACCGTTAACCGTGTAGCCACGCCGTTTTGCTCAATGCTTGTTGGATCATTGAGAATTTGACCAATATGCTTGAGAGACAATGGTGCCACCTCAAAGCCTATCATCAAGGTGATAAAAACAGTATCAATGCTGGGGCGCTGGGTGAAAAAATCGCACTTGAGTTGTTGGTAATGCTCATGCCATTGATGGGCCGAGGATGCCTGATTTGTCAGTGGAGTAAACCATTGAATATTATGATCGTCTAAATGGGTGCTAATACTATCTTGTCGTGGCAAAACCCAATGACAAGCTTCTTTTAAATACACGACGATGTGATTTAACGCCTGCCGGTACAGGCGCTGTTTACCGGTGGGGATCTCACGTATGATTTTTCGAGCAGTATCGAGATCTTTTTCGGTCAACTCTCTTTGTTCAAATTGATGTACTGGCCAATGGGCAAATACCCACGCGAGATCGTCTTGACTTGAGCAAGGCATGGTCAGTTGCTGGTAATACTCAATGACTTTGTTGGCCTCATGTTGGGCTTGGTTACTGACCATAATCCATCTCCTGCAATCCCAAGCGACCAGATAAACTGTGTAAATGTTGCTGCATGCGCGCGTGAGTGGGCGCAAACACATCATCACTGCCAAGATGTTCACCAAGATTAGAATGTCCCATTAACCGGTCAACATCCTGATCGCCTAATTGAATACTCAAATCTGAATTTGTCGCGCTTTGAGCAAAAAAATGTCGTAATTGATAAGGCACGATGCCAGGCCAAAGATCATGCATAAAATGTCGTAATAACCGATTTGATAATGAATAGGGCACACCCTCGGGAGTCAGGCAAAACCACAGATCATCGTGTGGGAACTTTTCAGGCGTAAGAGACAATACAAATTGTTGGTATTGCAGATAACGTGCGATCTCTTGTTGAAGATAAGGGTTAAGGCTCAACATTCTTAAACGCCCTTTATCAGAGACAAACACCGTGTGATTTCCAAAATTTCGATGCGCTGGAATACTGATACTGTGGTTTGGCCTAACCCCAGTAAGTACGATGAACAAAAAAGCGATCCGATAAGTGGCAAGATTATAATGCGCGATCCATTGATCTTTTGTGGCCGATTGTATAGGGGCATTTTTCTTGATATGAGTAAAGAGTCGTTTAAAAAACGCCGTTACATCGGTTTCATCTACATAACGACGACTGCCAATGTGGATAGGTGCGGTGATTTCGACATTACCACTCTTCTTTGCGCTGACTAACTGGTGTTGCAGGATCCGTCCGAATTGGCTGAGGTGATTGGGAAACTTGGGAATCGTCGTGAATAACGAAATGGTTTCTTTGATGGTTGGGCTTTTAATTTTATCGACGAGCTCAGCATCTCGCATCGCACAGATAAGCGCCGTCAAATAGCGATTATGGGCTTCAAAAATTTTATACCGAATTTGATCGCTATCGAGACGCTGATACGAATAAGCACTTTGATGATGGTGACGGTTGGAAGGCAGCAGCGTCATTCGCACGATCGCGCCCAGGTGGTTATCAGCTTGGACACAGTGAAAAAAGTAATTAAAGAAGCGATCTTTTCGTACCCGAGGGTAAGCACTTAATGCTGCAGGGGTTTTCCATTTTATTTCCGATAAAATATCAAATAATGCGGCTTTTTCTGGGCGGCTCAGAAAATAAGACGATGTGTTTGTGGAGCTTTGCAGTGCATTAAAATAGCGTTTCTTTTTGATAAACGCTAACATAAGAGCATTGAACGCAGTAGGAACGGGTTGCCAAACATAATGCTGCTCTTTTGCTTGAATGTTTTTATGGTGACACAACGTATATTCACACCAAGACACCCCATTGGCTTTATTGATCCGAAAAGCATTTTTAGTACAAGGTGCGGCGGTGCTAACACGATAAAAATCTGGGATATCTTGCGCCGACTCAATCGATGACATCTCACGTGTTAACCATAAAAATAGCCCTGCGAACATGATACCTGGCTGTGAGTTTTTCTTGTGACCCAGTTTCATAAGGAAAATAGCCAACGTGACGGCATTATCAAGCGCCGCCGGATATTTTCCACCAGAGTTTCGCTGCCGATTTTTGCGACTGATATGATGCAATATTGACATGCTTTTTTCCTTTAAATCGATGATGACAAGTCGGGATATCTATGTGTTATGAGCGAAATGCGGTGGGGCTGCAACTGGCTATCGTTGCCAATTGTTTTTTATTGGGTGGGGCGAGATTGAGATGTTTGGCTTGTTCGATTCTATGATGAATATTTCGTGGGTGGTGCATGCGATTGGTCATCACAAAAGCAGGCTCAAATAATAAGAAACCAAGGATCCGTTCATCAAGGTTCTCTTCAGGGTAAATTAATACCGTGAGCATTAATGAGTTTGCATCAACGTGGAAGCGCAATTGTTCAATGATCGGCGTTGGCATTAAACTGCAATATTGGGCGCTGGAAGGTGAGTCAGCATCGGTTGGGAGCGTCACAGGAATAGGGTGAAGATCGAGCAATGCTTGCGCCTGCGCTAACGACATAAAGCGCATGTCGGTTGATGGCGCGGATAATTCAAATCGATCCAATTGAGCGAGGTGACTCACCATGTTATGCATGATTATTGACGTCGACATTAATGGAACACGTTTTGATTTCATTGGCTTACCTTTATTTGTATCAATAATGGATGAATGATGCCTGGGTGTTTTAAGTGGCTTGTAGTTAGATCGCGAGAAATAATTTGCTCTCTATAAATACTTTACCTACACCGGAAGAAAGTCCGAAGAATTCAGAGGGGGAAAATGGGGGGTAAATGAAGAAATGTTCAAAAAATAATCAAAATTGAGATGCGTATCTCATTTTTGGTTCGTTAATGAATGAAGATTATGCTTTTTAATCATCAGGTTGACGTATTTTTACTGATTACAATCGCGCTGTGATTTGAGGCGATCTGTACTAGCAAGGTTGGACTTTTCATTGTGCGACTTTTCTTAACAGGACTAAAAACGGCGTGCTGTTTCGCTACGCTCAAGTTTAACCCGTTATTTGGGCGTTAGTTTTAACTAATCAGAATGGTCACTTTAAATGTTAGGTGTGAGATTTATTTAAAATGATTTTGTGGTAATTGTGATTTCCCCAGAACTGCAACGATCAAAATAAAATCCTCTTTCTTGTTAAAATAAGCAACATGTTTACCAACAGGAAAGTAAAAACCATTTGGATATAAGTCATGACAGCTTTTTCCAACTGTGGGGGTGTCAGCGAGCATTTGAAATCCAATAAGAAGCTTATTTTTGTAATTCTGCCACTGCACTTCTGAAAAATTGGTAACAGTATAGTTTTTTATTTTTCGTAAATGAGCTTGAGCCAATTTACTTAGTTTATATCGTGAATTTGGCATTTTTTTAATTACAACGCATTAAGAAATGTTTCACCATCGACCACATTACCTTTTGCAGCATCTTCCTTTGCAGACTCAAAGCAACGTATTATGTAATCGGCTTTCATAGCTTCAATCTCTTCATAGTCTTTAATTGACATAACAACAACGACATCCTTGCTGTTCTTACTTATTTTAACTGGTTCACGTTGAGCGTTTAGAAGTAGCTCACCAAAATTACGTTTAGCATCATTTGCTGTTAATGTGATCATAGGTAATATCCAAATTTATGATTCATACGATATTATAATTTACCACACAAAATGCACAAATTGATTAAATCGCACGATTTGTGCGAAAGTTAAACAAACAAATTAGCAAGGACTAAAAGCAGCAGGCATTTTTGCGCAGCTCAAGTTTAGCCCACTATTTGGGCATTATGTAACTGGCCAAAAGTAATCCAATGGATTAGATTTTAACTAGCAGAGCCCCCTAAAGCTGGTGTACAGATGCAAGGTGCTGGTCGGTGGAGTGCGAGTCATTTTCACGAAGGAGTATTGGTACGATACGGGGGCAGACCGTCTCAGCTAGAAAAGTGGCGTCAATTACACGGGTAGAATAAGATATTCATTGGTGGTGGCGCTTAAATGACTGTCGATTCTAAATAAGCAGCTTCGGGCTTGTTCAACACCCAGATAAGGTGTCGGCTGCGCGACACCTATCCTTATTTGTTAGTGGCCTTGGAATTAAACCAGTGCTAACATTTGTGTGTACACAGTTAAATTTGAGGTAAACCAAATGGACACACGTATCCAATTTAGAGTTGATGAAGAAACAAAACGTCTAGCACAGTTAATGGCTGAAAGCCAAGGACGTACTTTAAGCGATGCATGTCGAGAGCTTGCTGAAGGGTTAGCTGAAGAACAGCGAAAATCCATGAGTCATGATGCATGGTTGTCTGCTGAAATTAACGCAGCATTTGATAAATTTGATAGTGGAAAATCTAGCTTTATCATACATGAAGAAGCTAAGTCCCAAATGGAAGCAAGGAAACAAAAAATTCGTAATCGAGCTAAATCATGATTTTTTGGGAAGAAGAATCATTGAATGATCGTGAAAAAATATTTGAATTTCTTTTTGATTTCAATCCAAGTGCTGCTGAAAAAACGGATCAAATTATTGAAAATAAAGTTGAGGACTTACTCAAACACCCTTTAATGGGTGTTGAAAGAGATATTTTTCTTGGAAGGGTGTTAATTATTCCAGAGGTTTCAATGATTGTATCTTATTGGCTTGATGGCAAAACTATAAGGATAATGCGAGTTTTACATCAAAAACAAAATTTTCCACCAGAAAGTTCAGCCACACACATACAAAGCTAATGTGTAGCCGCTAGTGATCAACGAAATTTCCCTCTCCGAGAGCCGCCCCGTAGGGCGACTGTTGTTAACCTAAGAAGATGTATTTTAGTGCAGCAACAAGAACCGCTAACCCTACGCCAAACATGAATTTTTTAATCCATGATAAATCTGTTTTAATTTCGCTAAGGTCTGCTTTTAAGTCCTTGTGAAGCACTTCAAGATCACTTTTAGTCGCTGCACCATTACCAAACATTTCACCGAAAAGGTTTACCATTTCTTCGGCTTGCTTTTCGTCAATGCCTACTTTTTGCAACCGCTTGATTGCCTTGTGTGTATCGAGTGGAATTACTGTCATTTCGTACCCCTCATTGATTAACTGATAACTCATTATGAGTGTATGTCGCTCATAAGTCAATTGAATAATGCGCGTATATCACTCATTTTTTTGTTCTTGTCTGTGTTTAATTCCTTCAACAATTAACTCTACAGCTGTCCGTCTAGTGCGCCACCAATCGTAAAAGGTTCTGCGCGGAATGTTTGCCATGTCTGCCACTTCTTTAGCGTCAAGCCCTACGCTCTGACGGCAATAAGCGGAAAAGGTTTCTTTCTCAGTGGTTTGTGTCATTACTACCTCAATGCGCGTATGTCATTCATAATGAGTTAAAGTGTGCGTTATCTGCACATAAAAATCAATTTAAAACGCCATATTAGCAATTGCTAACATGCTGGCCGTATCCGTATCGATCAGTCTGAGTGTGGTATCTAGTGTTTTGTTGCCTAGCATCAAGTGAGTAGTTGGTGTATCAACGCCTTGCCGTTTCAAGCGTACTGCAAACGTCCTTCGCCCCGAAAGAATACTGGGGCGTTCAATTCCACTATCAGCTAGTATCCGTTTGATGTGGTTGTTTAGACCGTTACAGTGAAACGTAACGCTACCTGAGTCGGTTTCCCTGCGTTTAATCTTGAAATAAGCCCCGTTAGCCCTTTTGAAAAACGGTTCATCTGGATTATCCCCTGTGAGGTATAAATGAGGTGTTATCCTTTAATGGGGATATTGCGTGATCAGGTATCCTCATTAATTTTAGAGCTTGCAAGGCAAGATGAAATATTAAAAAAGGCTACCGCTCTGGTGATATCCGACTCCTTGAGCCGTTCTCGATAGTCGAGAAACTTAGCCAGAGCTATTGTATAAAACATTATGTAGTGTGTTCGGTGAGAATCAGAGTCGCTATAAATATTCGATATTTAGGTGTAGAAATAGAGGATGCTTTAAATATTTCAGAAGATACTGATTCATAAAAGCAACTCATATAAACTCGTAAAAACAAGTAATTTAATTTCGTAAAAACAAATTTTGTATATCGAGTGAAACTATTTATAAGAAGTGGTCAAGCATGGCAAAGATTGGTAATGAAAAATTAGTGGATGCACTTAGCCAGTAGTCTCTTTATCAACAACATCTTAGTAATTTAACACTGCAAGGGAAACGGCCTGCCACCATTGATGCCTATTCTCGTGCGCTACGTCGTATATCCGCCTATTTTGATTGCCCACCCGATACCTTAACCACGCAAGACCTAAAGCAGTACTTCGAAGCATTAATACGATCCCACTCATAGAGTACCGTCAAACTAGATCGAAATGGTTTACAGTTTTTCTATCGTTACACGATAGAAAAACAATGGGAATGGTTGAATATTGTTAAGCCACCACAGCCTGATACCATTACCTGTACAGGTACTCAATGCGTTACGAAACTATTGGAAAACTCATCGTCATCCCACCTTGCTCTTTCCCGGTTTAGGTAATGGTCGCAATAGTCCGATGGATCGCGGTGGGATACAAAAAGCGCTCAAACAAAGTATTAAGAGATTGCCGAATACATAAGCATATTAGCCCTCACTCATTACGCCATTGCTTTGCTACTTACCTACTTGAACAAGGTCTTGCTCTTCGTTCACTTCAACATTTACTCGGCCATGCCAGTTTAAATACAACGGCAAGATACACCCAACATGCTTGGTAACCGATTAACCTGCGCAGTCGGTTACCAGAGCTAGTCAAACAAGAGTTGTGGGGAATATTGCTCACGTACAATTTGATTCGTTATCAGATGGTTGAATTGAGCTTCAGTTTGAAAGGGAATTATTTGCCTTATCAACTCAGCTTTAACGGAACACTTGCACATATCACTGCATTATTGGTTGGGTTACCGTATTCAACACCAGGCGCGATCCCGCGACAGTTAAAAGGGGTTCACAACATGGCTGAAAGCTTAATACTTGAGCGGCGAAGGAGATAGCCTGCTGTTTTTAGTCCTTTTAAGCAACTGGTTATGCGTCTTCATCTACAATTGGAATACCCAACATGGTATCTTCTATCACTGAATGACATTCGATAGTGAACCACTTTTGAAACAAAGACCATGTGCGTTTAGATGGCCACAAAGTCTCATCCACATACCAATCAAACAATTCTCGTTCAAATAGTGCGCCATGATTTAATTTAACCCACTCCTTTATTGTTTCTGGTGTATCAGAAGCTTCAACATTGACTAAGTAAACCGTACGATCTTCGTTTACATGTTCCAATGTGAGCTCACATGAACCTGTGGGATCGACCTTATTTAACCAATCAATTGCAGGTTGCTTATATCTGAGTATTAATGCGCCGCGATTTAACATATTTTGAACCTATTTTATCAATGTGAGCGAAAAAATATCATGAAAAGTCCGTTGGCAATAGTTACTTTGCCTCTTTAAACGCATAACGCCGCGTTAACGTGCGTCCAAGGAAATTGCAAAATACATCAACTTTACGCAATGTAGATTGATGTAGTTTTACAAACTCTTTGTTTTCAAAAGCGTCAGCTTCCCCACTTGGTCTTCATTTTCTTAATGCCGATATCATTTGATTCAACACCTAGCTTCGTTTGCCAATGAGGGAGTAACTTAGCGATAGACTCTTGCATTCGCTTGCGATAAAAACCATTAAGCAACTTAAGACGATTATCAACACTGGTATTTTTTGTTACAGCTAGCTCTAGTTGTGTTACGCCTTTTTCTGTCACAGCATGCTTACCCGCAGTATCAACAATATTCAGTCGATAGCGCTTCCCCCAAAGATAATGGCTTTCACCGTTTACCTTACAATGCTTTAAATTTTTCAACCATATCCTTGTCAACCTCTTTGATTAGATGAGATGACAAGCCTAGGTGCTTGGCCTCGTGACTAAACGAGCGTGTTGCTTCAAATATTTCCTCAGCCATCACCATAATCGCTTTCTTTGAAGGCAACCCCGACTGAGCCGCTAACTGGTTTAGTGCGTTCTTTGGCGTGTGGCCATTACCACCAAATGCGGTCATATGCTCTTTGTAAGGATAGGACTGTAAACAATGCGTAGAAAGGCGATAGCGACCAGTTATCGGCGTCACAGGCAAGAAAACTGAAGTTCTTACTGTGATCATCTTGGTTAACAGTTAGGTAATTAAATATGCAGCGCTTAATGAGCTTCTGAGACTCTGTGACACTACACATGATGCGCGTCGCTTTAACTAAATCCACATAGTCCAAAGAAGGCTCTCGATACGGTGTATCTAACAACCCACATGCAGAAATCATATGGACTCGACCGCCTTGCACGGTGCAATCAAATCGTTCCTGCTCTAGCCAAAACCGTCCATTACCCGCATCAATTAAATTAAAGTTAGGAACCTCAATTCCGGCATTACGGGCCATCTACATGTAGCAATATTCCACCAATGATTCAGCGTGCTTCAAATCAAACTTTTCCGATGTCAGTTTGACGATAAGCTTTGTTCCTTTCGCGTCATCTAATGTTGAATATTTGCCATTCGATAAGCGTGTAACGTTCATTTTTGGCCTAGCACCACCCGAGCCCCCTGTATTCATCAAGTGCTCAAGTAAAGCTGACTCGGTGCCTTCAAACTCTTCAATCGCAGCTCGGCCAAGAGTAATAATATCAATCGACTTTTTGGAGTCATCAAGTAAATCTAATTCTGTCTCATAGCTCAAGGCACCCATACACCTGTCACCTAGGTGGGCCAAGCGCTCTAGGGCGGTAATTTCCTTTGGGTTATGATTATTTTGCCTAGATACACGATCCATAAGGTATAGACCCCAACCATCAGGAAGGCTATCCCCAAAAATCCCGTGAATACCGTAATGTGGCTCTCTCGGGGCAACTTGAAGGCTTGTATCAGCCTTTAAATTGAAAGGAGCCAAAGAGGTAGGATGAGCGCTTAAATAGCCCTCATCAAATTGAAAAAAGCTTTGCTTACTATTTTCAACCAATTTTCCGACAAGTATCTTTTCACCTGTGCTAAGCGTTCGTTTGACGGTTAAGGCTGATTTAAGCATGTTTGAGCACATCTTCTATTGATTTAAATTCAGGCTCAGAGGGCTTTGTTATGTTTTTTATTTTTTTCAAATCACCGACTGCCTCATAAAGCATGAGAAACTGACGTAATGAGATGTTGCCAGATGACTCGAACTTTCGGATCGTCGCGTAAGGCACACCAGAGAGATCGGCCAACTTCTGAACGCTGAGCTTATCTTTTTTTCGTGCAGACTTGATAAACTCTTTGAGCTCCATCTGTAAATCATAAGCGGTATAAAGAGATAACATACATTCCTAGTAAATTGCTACTATGGTATGCATTATAGCATAAATGTGATTTTAATTGTTATTATAGTAGCAATAAGTAGGTGGGCACCACCACAGCTAGCGCATTCTAATTATCTAGCCCGAATAATATTATCATCTCTAATTAGGTGTCCGGGTAAATAAGGCTGTACTCATTGATTATGCCCGTTTTGGTGCTTAACTTGGAGGTGATAATGGATGAGATTTTTCACCATTGCTTGATATTGAACAACAGTGTTTGTGGTGATATCCAAAAAATAGAGAAACAATGGATCCTGACGGTACATGAGGAAGCAACGGAAGAAGATCTGCTCAATGATTGTCGGTTTGAAGAGGTGGGTGATATTATGTCAACCGTTCGATTAAAAGTACGATATTGTCCCTATTGTGGTGACAAGTTAATTGACGCCTAATGGGCAACAAATCAACCTTATACTATAAAGACCTGAAATCATGAAAATTAGTCGAAATAGCGAGTGCCCTTGCGGCAGTGGAAAAAAATATAAACGTTGTTGCATGGATAAGGTTTCTAAGGCGCGATCTGAGTTTACTGATGAAATTCAAGCTATCGCTGCCATGAGTCCGGATCTAAGTCTTGATGATCTCAACATTATTATTCAACAAAAAGCGGATGAGCAAAATAACCGACCGAATACTGACTTTTCTGGGTTATCGTCAAGTCAGATGGCTAATTGGTTTTATGCCCCACTCACTGAGTTACAAGACGTCATCATCCATCACACTCCAAAAGATATCTCTAGCAGTCCGGTGATGCGCTATTTTTCACTTATTGTGGATGAGATTTTGCTCGATGGTGGTTCGCTTAAAGCCACCACTAAAGGGAATCTACCTGCCAAATTGGTCAAAAAAGCCAGTGCATTATTATCTGAATTTCCGGTATCACAATTCAATACTGTGATCAGCATCAGTGAATTTTCTGGCAGTAATGAAGATAAATTTAATGCACTCCATTACGCACGAGTATTGGCTGAAATAGCGGGCATCATTGAGTTTAAAGCTGGGCGTTTTTATTTAGCCGATGGCATGCAGGAGAATTACCAACAAGATGGTTTGGCCGTATTCTTTCCGTTAATGCTTGAAACGGCAGTAAAAGAGTATAATTGGGGCTACTTTGATCGTTGGGAAGATGAAGTGCCGTTAGAGCAATTTTGGTTGTTTATGCTATGGCGACTGTGTTCTCATGGCGACTTAGATCGTTTAAATGAAGAAGTCTGTATTGCCTTTCCTGATTTACTAACCTTGATGCAAGATGAGCAATATAGCACCCCGAAAAACCGACTTGCTTATATGATTGAAATCCGATTTATCTCCCGATTTTTAGAGTTCTTTGGTTTTGTGATGCTTGATCCTTGTCGTTTTTATGAGGGAGAGTCAGTGGTAAGGCAGTTAACGATTCTACCGTTACTTAAGCAGACGTTTGAGTTTAAAGTTTGAATTTCAATGGTATCTTGATGCTATATTGGTCATTCTTGCATTCTCACTCTGCAATTAGCCATTTCGCCGTAAACATCGCCCAGGCGGGGATATGCCACGCTTGCGAGTGGCAAATATTGAAACGCGATCCAATAAATCCTGTTGCATGCCATCTATAATTAATTTTGCGAATTCTGCTCGGGGATAATGCCAGTGGGAAGCCATATTCAACCTTAGTGATAAATTGTGATGGTTATCGCTACCATGAGTCCGGATGTGAGTCGTCACCAATTCAACCGTAAACCCTCGTCTTGTAAGGTCTACTTTTCAAGTCTACATCAAACGGTAAATAACAACCTGATCCTTAAGGCGTTTCAATGTATAGCGAAAAAAAATTGGCGAGCTTGATTTGCCATGAAGAAATCATAATGGAAGGGCTAGATAAAGATTTCTGGCGTTTAATTAAACTAGTATCACCTCAAAGGTGGGAGCATATCGACGAGACGAAAGAGCTGTATTCTTGGGTTCTCGCCCTTATTGGTGACCACTGTATTTACTTTGATAGCGAGAAAAATGTATATGTTATTGCTCAGTTTGATGATTATTGGGAAATAAACACCGAAAAGGGCGTATATGAATCATTACATCAACTCATAACGGATATCGTACGATCACGCTTTAAACGCCCTTAACGCTGTCAGGTATTAAGAGGGCGCTATTTTGAATGAACTGTCGGGGAGTAATAAAGGGGTGAAGCAATCACTCCAAGGTTAGATGCTTTATTGTTCTCCTGCATGGGCGCTCTCAGGTGGTAACGATGTTACTTGATCGCAAGTCTCGCCCGATAAAACAGGGAATAACATTGAGTAAGGTACATTCCAAGAGCTACCATCAACCACGACAATGGCTTTTTTGGGGTTTAATTTATTAAGTGATTTATTACTCGTTATTTTTAAGTTAACCCGTGTTTCCGTCTCTATTTTAGGAATACGTAGCGTCATACAGATCTTTAGATTGTTGGCATAGTTATTGAGCATTTGCCCACTCGATCATGGCTTCACTATTGCCTTGAAAAATGACTTTGCCTTGGCGTTTGCCAAATTGATAGTGGTACATAGGATCGTAATAGTCAGCTAATAAGGTTTTGACTGGCGCATCAAATGCCAAGTGCTCCCCTGTACGAAATAACACGTCCAATGCCTGAGTTAAACTGGTGTGCAATGCGTTAAAGCGATCGCCACCTAATCGTTTTTTAATCCGAGTTAAACTGCCTAATACAAAATCACTAAAGTGTTGCTCTGCATCGGGGCCAAAGCGTTGCTGATAGTCCTGCCAAGGTTGTGTCACATAATCTTCAACCGTCATCGCGATCCGCTTTTCTATGGGCTCTTCTAATATCGCTAACTCATTGCTTGTCATGGCGCGGCATAAGTTCTCAGGCATCACTATTCGGCCAATTAAGCGACCTTCATCTTCCACAAATAGCGGTTGTTTCGCATGTCGGTGGCGGTGTTTCAACATGACAATTGATACGGCATTTTCCCAATCAATACTGCTGGGTTGGAAGTCATCTGCATTACGACCAAAAGCCGAACCTCTGTGCTGAGCCAGTCCTTCAAAATCCACTTGATGATGAATATGTTGCAGTACTCGGGTTTTGCCAGAACCGGTCGGGCCACAGATATTAATCAAACGAAGTGACTCGATATTGTCATCGAGTTGATCCATCAAAAAGCGGCGCATCGCTTTGTAGCCACCATCAATAAGTGGATAATCCACACCGGATTCTTTAAGCCAAGCTTGAGTGGTATGAGAGCGCAAACCGCCCCGAAAGCAATAGAGATAACCATTGGGATTGTCGGTGCAAAAAGCTTTCCAATCGGCCAGCCGTTGTGCGCGAATTTCTGGTGTCGCCAGTTTTAAACCCAATAATATGGCTTCCTCTTCCCCAGCTTCTTTATAGCAAATACCAATTTCATGCCGCTGAGCATCATCGAGTAATGGACGATTGATTGATTGAGGAAAAGCGCCTTTATCAACCTCAATCGCCGCGCGAACATCCATCAAAGGAATATCATTTAAGAAGATATTGAGAAAATCTTTGCTATTGGGGCGCATAATTGAGGTCACTTAATGTAATGGTAGTACTCGCTAGAACAGGCGCTCAGAATACGTGACTTAAGGGGAAGGTCAAGTTTATGATTTGTATTTGGTTAGTTACTTTACTTGCTCATGCACTGCTTTTGAAAAAATCCAAATCACCGGCTTGGAGAGTTGAGCATATTATTCTTAGAATTTGGGGTTGTGGTGTGCTTGCAAATCATTAATCGTATTAAACATAACCCTAATAGTCTTGTTGTGGATTAGTAAATTTGGTCACTTAGTTAGATTAGAAAAAGTAAGTCTGATGAAGCTTTGGTGAAGTATGTGTTGAGTCAGTCGAAACAAGGAAAGGGGCACAAACGTGCTAGCGGTGATCGTGCTGGCACGTCTCTGGACAAAACCTTGCCAGCGCTTTTACTAAATTAGAAAATAATGAATAACTACAGGTATGGTAAATTGTTAACTTCGTTCCCATTTTAAATGTCTATAGACAAGAGTTATTAAGCGCGCACTCCTACCTCCTATTCAAATACACTTACTTGCTCTTGCAAACATGCCCACAACAAAATATAGTAAACTAGTTTACTAACTTCCAATCGAGATGGAACAGAATGATTTTTGAAGAACGTATTTGCATTGAAGCTTCACCTCAAGACATATATTCGTTATATACCGATGTCGAAAATTGGAGTCAATGGGATGAAGAAGTTGACTACTCTCATCTCATGGGAGAATTCAAGATCGGTACTAAAGGTATTCTGAAGCCGAGTAATGGACCTAAATCACAGATTGTAATTGCAGATGCTATACCAAATAAGCACTTTACTGTAACAAGTAAACTACCATTCTGCGTTCTATCATTTGAGCATCATTTGCAGGTCAATGGAAAAGTAACTCAAGTAATTCATAGAGTTAAGTTTTCAGGTTTAACTAGTTTTTTGTTTGGGAAAATCATTGGAAAGAAAATCTATAAAGGTCTACCGTCTACTCTTGAAGGACTAAAAAAAAGGGCTGAACACAATGTTTAAGCACGAACTCCCTTCGAACAGCGTAGGTCTACAGCTCTGGGTTGTTTACAATAAATGGCATTCAGAGGTAATGAAGCACCTCAAGCCTTTAAATATTAATCATACTCAGTTCGTTATACTCGCCTCCATACTATGGTGTAACAAGAATAAAAACGAAACAACACAAGCAGAAATAGTCAATATCACTGGCTTGGATAAGATGACACTATCCAAGTCGATGAAGACTCTAGTCGCTAATGAGATCATAATTAAAGATAAAGACGTTAGAGATACACGTAGTTTTTCGCTCAAACTCTCGAAAACTGGAGAATATCTAACGAAAAAAGCCATCGCTCAGGTAGAAGAGTTAGACCAGCTATACTTCGAGAGCCTACAAGACCAGAGAGCAATATTCACTTCTCTGCTACTAGGCCTTAAAAATAGTTAAGCGAAAGTAAGGCAAGTTGCAGGGTTTGAAACTGAGTTCAATCCCTCTCTGTCTCACTTTGGGGCATAACTGTGTTAGAAAAAAGGCCACGGATGAGACCTTTTTGCTTGTTTGTCCTGAAGATCGCAGTTCGACTATTATGTTTAATTAGATACATAATACATAGCAATTAACGATGATCCTACTGCAATCCCCATGTTTACAAACAACCTTGATAACGAGTTAGCCATGCCGTGATAGCTCCTGTCAGTAGCCTTAAATAACATAACCGTATTTGATGGCTGAAACAGACCACAACCTATACCAAATGACGATAAGGATATAATGGCGTAGGTAACCGTATAATTATTTCTAGACAGCCCGATCACGCCAATTAACATTAAGAAAGCCCCGATAAAACAAATATTTTTATAACCAATTTTCGTTATAAAAATCGATGATATTTTTGATGTGAAAACAGTAAAAACAGGCAGAATCATTGATAGGACCGAAATAAATAATATATCATTTGATGCCATTAATCTTAAAGGCGAAACGATGAACATAAACGATGTTGAGCAACCCAAAAATAAAGAACCAATCACAGATACGTAAAACTCATTACTAACCACATGCTTATTTAGTAACACTCCATTATTTTTGTCACTTAACTCCGAACGAATAAGTAAAATAAAAGCCAATATGACCATTGGTAATGCTACCTTTTCAATTGATAACATCATCCCACTAATTAAGCTTACAATAGAAAGTGAATACAAAAATATTTGATAGTAACTTTGACTTAAAGCAACAGATTTCTCTATCTTTACACTTGAAGATAGCATTAAAGAAACAACACAAAATGGAATGTTAATGTAAAATAACCACTCCCACGATAGGTAATTTAAGATCATCCCTCCCGCTACAGGTGCAAGTATCGGTCCCATACTTGCAAACGTTATTACTGTTGCTATTGATTTGGTTCTACTTGTATCATTTTTTATATATTGAGCAATTAACGTCATTGCTGTTGATTGTATCATTGCAGCTGCTACTCCTTGTAACGCTCTAAAAGAGATTAAACCCCATATAGACCATGATAAAGAGCACAATAGTGATGATATTAAAAACAGTAACATGCCAAAATTAAATAGTTTTATAGTGCCATGTATTGATGATAATTTACCAAAAATCAGAATTGTTCCACATAGCATTAATGAATAACTAGTAACGGTTAAAGCACCAATGGATGTATTACTATCAAAACTTTCAGCTATATCATTTACGGCTATTCCAATGATACCAGTATCGAGCATAGACAAGAACATACCAATTGCCGCAATAATAGTTATTCGTAATCCCTTATGCATAATTAACCTCTAAGTGGTTGAATTTCATGACTTATTTTGAATTCATTATTATAATATATATTGTTTATCTTTGCTTCTGTGACAATTATACCCTAGATTCTCAGAATAACCGACACACTTGGTATAGACACGAGAGCCAGCTGCTCGTAGGCTGAAGTTCTCAAACAATAACCAAGGTACCCACATGGGGAAACAATACAAACAGCTGACTCTTGTTG